>DASZAG010000215.1:0-20004 GCA_035945555.1 Acidobacteriaceae bacterium | reverse complement strand
GGCTTGTACTTCCACGTCTTCACCGCGTCATATGAGCTTTGCTGAAGCTCCTTTGGCCCGCTGACCACGCGCAGATCAACAACATCCCCGGCCTTTGAGATGTCACATTCCAGCATTACAAGGCCCTGAATCCGCTTCAGCTTGGCATCACTTGGATAGAGGACATCCTTCCCTCCGATCCTGCGTCCCGCCAGTTCTTGTGGCTTAATCCTGATTGGAGAAACAGGGATGGCTGATGCGGGTGCTACGAAGATGGCGTCGTCCATCTTTGTTGGAAAATCCATATTCGTGACGGTTACGCTGAGAAGCGGCACATTTGCATTGCCTACACTGATCTGGTTGGCGATGAAGTGCCCTCCCGCTACCGCAATTCCGTTGAAGATGACATCGAAGCTACCGCCGAGATTCTCCATTCGTATCACGGCTATCTTCTGCGAGAAGCAATAGTACTTCGCCAACTGGATAGTTAGAGTTGACTTCAAGTGCGTCGGCTCAACACATTTCAGCTTGACTGGCCCGAACATTTTACTCGTAGACGAGTAGCGCAAAGGCTCAAGATCCTTCACGCCCGGGAGCGGGTTCACCAGATAATCCTGGATCATTTCTTCCGGAAGCAAAACCATCTCCGCATCTCCGGTCACCAAATCCTTGTCGCCGTCGCGATATTCAACCTGATTGAAGCCCTTGCTTGCGTAGCTGATTTTGTATTTTGTCGGGTTGGCCCACCACTCTTCGAAGACGCCTTGATCTTTAGGGTTTCCGTCGGCGTCGAAGGTCTGGTAGTTGGCTTTGAGGTGCCAGGGTTTCATGTCGGGGCTGCCGAGTCCGTTTACACGCGCGGCGAGGAGCATGAGGTCTTTGGGATCTTTCGGCAGGGTTGTTGTGGTTGTCGCTGCCGTCTGACTGGCACTGGTACTCGCGGGCTGATTGGCGGTTTGTGCCGCGCCGAACTCAACGATCGCGAACAGTGCGACAAAAATTGAAAGAGCCCGATGCGTCATCGTGGCGAGTGTAGCGCAGGAGTCTGGGCATGGGAAGAGAGAAATGCAGGTCCCTCCGCTGCGTTCGCTACGCTCACTCCGGTCGGGATGACAAACTGTATGTTCCCCCACTCAAGAAAAAGCGCTTGCGCGGGGCACCTGACGGAATGGTAGCGCGGGGATCCGTGAAATCCCACTCATGCGCACGCGCATGAATGGGGCACCCGGCCTGAGCGGTCACCGACCCATGTCTCTACGAGACATGGGGCACCCCGGCACTGATACGAACTTGCTATGATAGCCAGTCACGCTATGATCCACTTTCGTCATCCGCTCGAAGGCATTGATCGGCCGCAAATGGAGGCCGATGTTGTGATTATTGGTGGCGGGCCGGCTGGAATGGCTTGTGCTCTGCGCCTTTCGCAACTGATCGACCAGCATAACCAGCGCCATGCCGATTCGCCGCTAAGCAAGGAAAACATCTACGTACTGGAAAAGGGCCGTGAGGTAGGCGCGCACTGCCTGAGCGGGGCGCTGCTTGATCCGCGGTCGATGCGCGAGCTGCTGCCGGGATTTGAAAAAGAAGCGCCGCTGGATGCCGAGGTGACGGAGGAGTCGGTGTGGTTGCTGAATCCGAAGAAGGCGCGGAAGCTGCCGATTGTGCCTCCGCCGCTGCGCGACCATGGCAACTACATTATTTCCCTGAACCGGTTTACGAAGTGGCTGGGGCAGAAGGTGGAAGAAGCGGGCATTACGGTGTTCACCGGGTTCGCGGGCTCTGAACTGCTGATGGAGGGCAATGCGGTTACGGGCGTCCGCACGGACGACAAGGGCGTGGGCAAGGATGGGGAGCCGAAGGCAAACTTTGAGCCCGGATACGATTTGCGCGCGAAGATCACGATTCTTGCGGAAGGGCCGCGGGGCAACTGCGCCAAGCAGCTAATTGACACGCTGGAGCTTGAAGACCCGAATCATGCGCAGACGTATGGGCTGGGCGTGAAGGAGTTGTGGGAGATTCCGGCGGGGCGCGTGGCGAAGGGTGAAGTGATCTACACGTTGGGTTATCCGCTGACGTCGAAGGAGTATGGCGGGGCGTGGATTTACGGTGTGACGGACACGCAGATTTCAATTGGATACGTGACAGGGTTGGATTACGAGGACCCGAGGACGGATCCGCACCATGTGTTTCAGTCGTTCAAGCTGCATCCGTTTGCACGGCGGATTCTGGATGGCGGCAAGATGATTCGCTATGGGGCGAAGACACTTCCCTATGGCGGCTGGCTGACGATGCCGCGCCTTTACGGGAATGGATGGATGCTGCTGGGCGACTCGGCGAGTTTTCTGAATTCGCAGCGGCTGAAGGGGATTCACCTGGCGATTAAGAGCGGCATGCTGGCGGCTGAAACGGCGTTCAAGGCGCTGACTGCGGGAGATTTTTCGGAGAAGGTTCTGCGCGGGTACGAGCAAGCGGTGGACAAGAGCTGGATTCGCGACGAGCTTTATCCGGTGCGGAACTTCCACCAGGGATTTGAACAGGGATTGTTTGAGGGCGTGGTTCGCGCGGGGATTCAGACGCTGCTGCGAGGATCGAACCTGGGTCCCGACTATAAGAACACTGCTGGGTATCTGCACATGCTGCAGGCGGACGAGCTGAATCCGCTGCCAAGAGCGCAGATGGTTTACAACGCGAAGGGCGATGGGAAGATTACGTTTGACCGGCTGACGGATGTGTACCACTCGGGCACGCGCCATGACGACGACCAGCCCACGCATCTTGTGGTGCGCGACTTGAACATTTGCGCGACGCGGTGCGTGAAGGAGTTTGGGAATCCCTGCCAGTATTTTTGCCCTGCTGCTGTTTACGAGATGGTGGAGGATACGAGTCCCACGGCGGCGCGCAGCGGCAAGCAACTACAAATCAACTTTGCGAACTGCGTTCACTGCAAGACGTGCGATATTCAGGACCCGTACCAGATTATTGATTGGGTTCCGCCAGAGGGCGGCGGCGGGCCAAACTACGACGGCATGTAGGACTTGCCGTCCAGGGACTGGCCGTCCAGGCGTTCTGCTTCGCGTGGCCACTCCCTTTGGTCGTGGGCTATCGCTCGCCGATAGCCGATAGCCAATCGTTAGAAGGCGCTAATTGTGCTGGCCGACGCCGATTCCATGCTCTATTTCGGATTGCTGATTCTCGGATTTGATGGCGAGTGGCTTGGCGCGGATGGAGCCTATCAGCACGAGAACGTTGGTGAAGAGGATGAGCGTGAAGGTGAGGGACGGAAGAAAGGCGAGGTCTTTCGGCATGGCTTCAGTCGCTTCGAGGGCGAGGACAGCGGTGATGAGTCCGCGGGGGATGAGGATGGTTGCGAGTTCCTGTTCGCGGAACGATGTGTGGCGCCACACGACGCGGCTGCCTTGGACGGCTATGAGCCGCGCCACGACGAAGACACCGAGAATTGCGAGGCTGGGCACCACCTGGGCCTTGAGGCCCTTGAAGGCAATCATGGCTCCGAGGAGCACGAAGAAGAAGCTGCGCACCAGAAACGCGAGCTCGCTGTGGAAGGAGTGCATCTGCGTGCTCTGGTCGGAGGGGAGCATCTCGAAGCCGAAGTCGCGGAGGAAGCTCTGCGGGCCGAGGAGACTGGCGAGGGTGGCTCCGAAGACCATGACGGCGAAGAGCTCGCTACCGCCGGCGGCGCCGGTTGCGGAATAGACGATCAGGACGGCGGCGAAGGTGAGAGCCTGCCAAAACTGTTTGTTGGAGACGTAGGGCAGGAGCCGCGCCCACAGGAATCCTGCGACGACGGCGATGACGAAGCCGAGGAAGAATCGCCAGACAAAGAGGCGGATCATGCCGCCAAAGATTGCTCCGCCGCTGGTGCTGCTGGAGACTCCGCCGATGAGGCTGAGGAGCACGCCCACACCGAGAGCGCCGAGGCCGTCTCCGAATGATGCTTCAATGACCAGGGTTGTCTTGAGGCCAAGACGGAGGTTGAGCTGGTCGAGGATGGGGATCATGATGGAGCCGCTGACACAGGCAAGCGCGGCGGCGATGACCATGGCCACCATGCGGTGCATGCCCAAGGCGTGCATGCAGTAGAGGGACACTCCGGCGAAGGTGAGGCCGTAGCTGAGGATGGCGAGCACCATTCCGGCGAGGAACTCTCGTCGCGAGCGCTTGAGGTCGAGCTCCATGCCGGCGGCAAAGAGGATGAGGATGAGGGCGAGGGTTCCCACTCCCCGAATCGCCTGCGGAAAGCGCGCCGCGTCGATCCAGTGCAGCACCGGCCCGAGCACGATGCCGCAGCCCAGCAGAACCATCACGTCCGGAACCCGCGTGCGGTGCGAGAACCGGTTCGCCACAAACGCCAGAACGAGCAGTCCGCCCAGGAGGCCAAAGAAATTGGTCAGAGTCAGATGCACTACTTCTTCAAGGGTATAGGGGATAGGGGAAAGGGGAAAGAGTTAGCCGGCTGCGATGCGGTTTTCAATGCGGCGGTCGGGGATGAGCCAGAAGATGGCAACGAAGATGTATCCGGCGCAGGCGATCCAGGGCTGCAGGAATGCAAGCGGGATGGAGCAGACATACACGACCAGCGAGATTAAGGTCTTTTTGTCACGGCCCACGGCTTCCTCAAGCGGGGAGCCACCGGCTTGAGCGCGGATGAGCACTATGGTGAGGATGTAATAGGCAAACCCGGCGAGGCAGAGGACGATTCCGTAGAGCGCGACCGGCCAGGGGGCAAGGTGGTTTTCTCCGAGCCACGCAGTTGTGAATGGAATGAGCGAGAGCCAGAAGAGCAAGTGCAGGTTGGCCCAGAGGGTCGCCCCGTTGACCCGATCGATAGCGTGCAGCAGGTGGTGGTGGTTGTTCCAGTAGATGCCGATGTAGACGAAGCTGAGCACGTAACTGAAAAAAACGGGAGCGGTGGGCCACAGGGCAGCGATTCCTGTTGCGTGAGGAGGCTTCATGTCCAGCACCATGATGGTGATGATGACGGCGAGCACCCCGTCACTGAATGCTTCCATCCGGCCTTTATCCATTCGTCTGCTCGTTCTTCAACAGGAATTGCGATTGATGATAGCGCAATGGCCTAGTAGCGCGGATTCCAGACATTCGGCTGGTTGGCGGACGCGGGGATATAGGTCCTGGTGAAGAAACGGGCAAGTTGTGCGTAGGCAGGGATAACTTTGGTGCGGATGGCGTCCAGGACTTCAGTGCGGATGCGGGTCTGGTCGGCAGCGCTGACGGACGACGGAAATTTTTTCAGTGGAACAGCAAAGGGCGTGTCTTCGGGCCTAGCGGAGGCGATGGCATTTACTTCGGCGAGGACTTTGTCGAGGACGGCTTTGGGAGGGACGCGGCCATCTTCGATTCCGGACATGGCATTGTCGGTGACCTGCTGAAAAGCGATGGGTAACCTGGTGAGGCGCGCGGCGTAGTCGTCGTAGTCTTTTGCGGTGGTGAAGCTGAGGAGCGGCACCAGCTCGGGCAGGCGGACCTGGGGACCGTTGAAGACGCTGAAGGGTTCTTCCCAGGGTTTGGATTCGGCTTGCTGCTGCTGGTCGACGAGCTGCTGCACGATTTCGTCTTTGGCGGCGGACTCCTGCGCGGACATGCCGGCGGTGTCGATGCCCCCGAGGCGGATAATGTATTGGCGGCCGCGGGAGAGTTCCTCATTGTAGGCAGAGACGGAGTAGTCGGTGAGCTGGTCGTTGTAGCGGGTGTCTCCGATAGCGGAGGCGAACTCGGGGTGGTGGGCGAGGCGGTCCTGCCAGACCTGGTCGAGGATGGCGCTGAGTGCGGCGCGGCGGTCGGCGAGCGATTGCTGGGCGGCGGCCGGCTGTGCCAGACCGGGATTGTGCGACTGCTGCGCGGCCTGCTTCTGGACAGACTTTGGAAAGGTTTGCGCAGAGGCGAATGGCGAGGCGAGTGCTGCTGCGGCTGCGAGGGCAATGGCAGCCGGTAAAGCCGGGAAACTTCTCATGGATTCAGGGTATAGGGATTAGGGGATAGGGTGTTAGGGGGCGGTGCCCTATCCGCTGTTCGCTATCCCCTGTAGTCTGGTAAGTACGATGAATACGGTTGCGAATCAGGACCTCTCGAAATTGCGCGTTGCTGTATTGGGCGCAGGAAAGATGGGCGGGATTCTGCTTCAGGCTTTTTTGAAGCAGCAGATGCTGGAGCCCGATCAGCTATTGGCCACTGTGGCGCATGAGGACCGCGCGGCGGCGCTCTCTGCACAGTGGGGCGTGGACGTTTCCACAGATAATCTGTCGGCGGCGCGGAAGGCTGACGTGATTCTGCTGGGCGTGAAGCCCTTCCAGGTTCCGGGCTTGATTGCGGCGATTAAACCGGCGCTGACGACGGAGAAGTTGCTGATCTCGTTTGCGGCGTCAGTAAAAACTGAGGCGATCGAGCAGGCGGCGGGGATTGAGATTCCGGTGGTGCGGGCGATGCCGAATACGCCTTCGACGCTGGGGGCGGGCATTGCCGCATTGTGCAAAGGGCGCTACGTGAGTGAAGCGCAGATGAACATTGCGGAGCGGATGTTCGAGGCCGTGGGCCGAACCGTGGTGGTGGACGAGAAGCATATGGACGCGGTTACGGGGCTTTCGGCCAGCGGCCCGGCGTTTATCTACATCATTCTGGAGTCGCTGGCTGAGGCGGGCGTGAAGGTGGGACTGCCGCGCGATATTGCTACTCTGCTGGCGGCGCAGACCACATTCGGATCAGCAAAGATGGTGCTGGAGACGGGGTATCATCCGGCGCTGCTGAAGGACGCAGTGACGACCCCGGCCGGATGCACGATTGACGGCATTCTGGAACTGGAAGAGGGCGGCCTGCGCGTCACGCTGATCAAAGCCGTGATGCGCGCGGCGCAGCGGGCGAAGGAACTCGCGGCGGGCTAGCCGTCCAGGGGACTGGCCGTCCAGGCACACCGCATCGCGTGGCCGGGCCGCTCCCGTTGGTCGCAGTGCTAGTCGGACTTCAGACGACAATTCCGCTACTGCGGGGCAGTTTGGTCGGCCGACTTCTGCTGCTCTTCTTTCGCCTTGTCGCGGGCCTTCGTGGAGCGGAGGTGGGCGTTATCGCGAGCCTTGACGCTGGGCCTGTCAGAGAAGGCTTCTTTCGTGCGATCGGCTGCTTTGTTCGCGCCTTCTTTGGTGCGGTCGGCAGCAACCTGGGAGCCTTCCTTGGTCTTGTTCCAGGCTTTGTGAGAGTCACGCCTGGTGTGCCTGACTGCCTTGTGCGTGGCGTGTTTCGTGGCGTGGCCAGTATCTCTGGCGGCTTGGGCGGTGTCATGCCCGGCGTTGTGGATGTCCTGTGACGCGTCTTGCGCGAGCGCGGGAAGCGCGGCTCCGCAGATGAGCGCGGCAGAAAGCAGCATCGGGATGGGGTTGAATTTTTTCATACGGGACGAGATTCGCAGGAAAGGTAAGGAGTTGTAAAGCCGTAAAATAAATTCAGTAACATGAGTGACCCCGCCGTTGCTGTCGCACCGCCCTCCGCAAGCTCTTCCGCTCCTTCACGGGGGCTCCGCGCCTATGCCTGGGGCGTGCTGGCCTATAACGTTGCGGTGATTCTGTGGGGGGCGGCGGTTCGCGCCACCGGGTCCGGCAATGGATGCGGCGACCACTGGCCGCTGTGCAATGGATCGGTGTTTGAGCACCATCCGACAGTGGCGTCGATGATTGAATATGCGCACCGGGCGACGAGCGGAGTGGATCTCGTGGCGGTGATCGGGCTGCTGGTTTGGACGTTCCGGGGCACGGCGAAAGGGCACCTGGCTCGCATTGCGGCGGTGGCGTCACTGATTTTTATTCTGAATGAGGCTCTGATTGGCGCGCTGCTGGTACTGCTGGGCATGACGGCAAACAACGAGTCTCCAGCGCGCGCTGCCTACCTTTCTCTACACCTGACCAATACCCTGCTGATGCTGGCGGCGATTGCGCTGACGGCGCACTTCCTGTCGCGGCGCAGCGGTTTTTTGCGCGGCAGCGTGGAGCGCGGCGGCATGGGTGCGAGCATTGCGGGGCTGATTGCGATTGTGGTGACGGGCGTGACGGGGTCGCTGGCGGCGCTAGCGGATACGCTGCATCCGGCGACAGATTTAAGGGCGGCGTTTCTGCAGGACTTCTCCGGGCGTGGTGACTGGCTGGTGCGGATTCGCTGGGTGCATCCGGCAGCGGCGGTGCTGGCGGGATTGTTTGTGCTGGTGGTGATGCTGCAGGGGCTGCGTACGGCGGCGCACCGCACGATCGCGACGTGGGTGGGACTGCTATTGCTGGCGCAGTATGCGCTGGGGGTGGCGGACCTGACGCTGCTGACTCCGCTTTCGATGCAGATTCTGCATTTGCTAGGGGCGGACCTGGTGTGGATTGCGCTAGTGGTGCTGGCGGCGAGGCTGAGCCTGCGGCCGGCGGCGCAGGACTAAGGACAAATCGTGCCGACCTGCTATAAAATCGCTTTACTTTGGATTTTAGTTCCAGTTCAGATCGGACGAAATGACTTCCAATACGGAACCGCAGCGGGCGGAGATTAACGAAAAGCTGAAACGAGTAGAGGCGCTGCTGGAGCGGACGGGAACAGGGGCGCTGTTGCTGGGGCGCCACGAAAACATTGCGTGGATCACGGCGGGGCAGGTGGAAGCGCGAGTGGCGCAGGGATCAGAAACCGCTGTGTGCCAACTGGTGCTGACGCGGGACGGCAAGCGATACTACATTGCTCCGAACAATGAAGCCGCGAGGTTGGCGGAGGAAGAGTTCGCAGGGCTGGGCTATGAGGCGGTGGTGTATCCATGGCACGGAAATGCCGGGGAGCACGTGCAGGAGTTGGCAGGCGGCACGGCACTGATTGCGGATATGGCATGGCCGGAGGCGAAGACTGTGAGCCTCGGGTCGATGCGTGCTCCGCTGCTGAAGCCCGAGATTGAGCGGCTGAAGGTTCTGTCGCGGGAGACGGCGTCGGCGACGGCGGAAGTGCTGAAGGGGCTGGCTCCGGGAGTGAGTGAGCAGGAGATGGCGGCACGCGTCTCCGCCGCGCTGCTGGCGCGGGGCATTACGCCGACGGTGCTGCTGATGGGCGTGGACGAGCGGATCCATCGCTACAAACACGCGGTGCCGCGAGCTGGAGTGCTGAAGCGCTATGGAATGCTGAACATTTGCGCGCGCCGCTGGGGGCTGGTGGTTTCGATTACGCGATTTGTACATTTTGGCGCGATGCCGGCGGAACTGGCCGCGGCATTTGAGGCGGCGGCGCAGATCCATGCGGAGATTCTGCATGCTACGCGAGAGGGTGCGGTTTCCGGGGAGATTTTCGGGGTTGCGCGGCGGGCCTATGCGGCGGCGGGAGCGGCGGACGAGATTGAACGGCACCACCAGGGTGGTCCGTGCGGCTACACGGAGCGCGACTGGGTGGTTACTCCGGGTGGCTTGGAGCGGGTGACGGCACCGCAGGCGTTTGCATATAACCCGAGCCTCCGCGGGGCGAAGGCAGAGGACACGGTGGTGCTGGCGGACGGAAAAATTGAGGTGCTGACGGCGACTCCGGAGCTGCCCGTGATTGAAGCAACGGCGAATGGGGTAAGCTATCAGTCGGCGGGAGTTCTGATCCGCTGACAACCTGAAAATGTCCGGAGTCTGTACGTATGCGCATCGCTTCCCTTTTGGTAGCCCTTGCGGCGATTGTGTCACCGCTTACATTCGCGCAAGCGACTAACTATGCTGATCAACCCCCTTTGATGCTGGGCGCCTCGTGGTATCCGGAGCAATGGCCCGAGTCGCAATGGGATGCCGACCTGTCGCTGATGGAAGCGGCGCATATCCATGTGGTGCGCGTGGGCGAGTTTGCGTGGAGCACGATGGAACCGACCGAGGGCCAGTACAACTTTGCGTGGCTGGACCATGCGATTGCGCTGGCGGCGAAACACCACATTGCGGTGGTGCTGGGCACGCCGACGGCTTCGCCTCCGGCATGGCTGACGCAGAAGTATCCGCAGACGCTGCGCGTGAGCGAAAACGGAGTGCGGGCGGAACATGGGAACCGGCAGCACTTTTCGTTCGACGACTCGAAATATCGCGAGCTTGCGCACGATATTGCCGAACAGATGGCGATTCGGTATGGGCATAACCCCGATGTAGTCGGGTGGCAACTGGATAACGAGTATGCCGAGGCTTCGTTTGATCCGGAGGCCAAGGCGCAGTTCCATGCGTGGCTGAAGAAGAAGTATGGTTCGATTGCGAACCTGAACTACCACTGGGCGACGGCGTACTGGAGCCAGACGTATAACGACTTTGACCAGATTCCAGTGCGCGCGAATGATGAGAATCCGGCGCTGCTGCTGGACTGGAAGCACTACGTCAGCGACACGTGGAAGAGTTATTCGGTGAACCAGATCAGCGCGATCCGTCCGCATGCCGACCCGCGGCAGTTTATTACAACGAATACGATGGGGTGGTTTGATGGATTCGACGCGTATGTGGTGCACTCTGTGCTGGACATTGCGGCGTGGGACGATTACATCGATTCCGACACGTATGACTATTTGGACAACGGGGCGAGAGACGACCTGACGCGCGGCTACAAGCAGAAGAACTTCTGGGTGATGGAGACGGAGCCGGCGTTTGTGAACTGGCGGAGCACAAATACTGCTCTGCAGAAGGGCCAGACACGCGATGTTGCATGGCAGGACATTGGGCACGGCGCGGATACAGTTGAGTACTGGCAATGGCGCGCCAACCGCAACGGGCAGGAGCAGTACCACGGAATACTGGTGGGCATCGACGGCAAGCCGGCGCCGGTTTATGCCGAGGTGAAGCAGGAAGGCAAGGAGTTTGAGGAAGCAGGGGAGGCGCTGAAGGGCACAACTCCTCATTCTGATGTTGCGGTGATCGAGTCCTTTGACAGCCGGTGGGCGATTGACTTCCAGCGGCACAGCGATGCTTTTGACCCGGTGCGCGAGCTGCTGGCGTTTTATGATCCGCTGCGGGACCAGTCGCAGGCGGTGGATATTGTTTCGCCGGATGCTCCGCTGGACGGCTACAAGCTTGTGGTTGCGCCAGCGCTGAATGTGCTTCCGAAGAGTATGGCGGACCACTTGATTGCTTACGTGAAGCAGGGCGGACACCTGGTGCTGGGGCCGCGCAGCGGGATGAAGGACCAGTTCGATGCGCTGAATCCGCAGCGGCAGCCGGGACCATTGGTGGGCCTGCTGGGCGGATCGGTGACGCAGTTCTATGCGCTGGATAAGAATGTTCCGGTAAGTGGCGAGCCGGGCGCGGGAACGGCGAATGTGTGGGCGGAGACGCTGGAGACGACGTCTCCGGACACAAAGGTGCTGATGCGCTACGGCAAAAGCAACGGATGGCTCGATGGTCAGCCAGCGGTGCTGGACCGCACGGTTGGCAACGGCAGCATTACTTATGTTGGGGCGTGGCTTGGTCCGCACCTGATGCGCGCACTGACTTCCGAGTGGCTGGAGCGCGCAGGAGTAAAACCGATTGTGGCGGGCGTTCCGGATGGAGTTGAAGTTTGCGAACGCACGGGCGATGGGAAGACGGTGCTGATTCTGATTAACCACAACACCACACCGGAGCAAGTGACATTGCCAGGAGAGATGACGGATCTACTGGCGGCGGATCATGGTCAGGTGTCCAGCGTGGAGTTGCCGAAGTATGGAGTCGCGGTGCTGAAGAAGTAGTCGGCGATTGCAGGTTAACTGTTGGGGCCGGAGGGCGAATGCTCTCCGGCCTTGATATTTTGCGGCGATTCACCGTAAGGTGGGCTCATGGCGAGCGTGAAGAAGATTGGCGTGCTGTTCGGCCTGGAGAACACGTTTCCCGGCGCGCTGGTGGAGCGCATCAACTCGATGAACGTGGAGGGGATTGCGGCGGAGTTTGTGCAGGTGGGCGCGGTAGCGCATGACAAGCAGCCGCACTACGCGGTGATTGTGGACCGCATCTCGCACGATATTCCCTTTTATCGCGCGTATTTAAAGCATGCGACGTTGCGGGGAGCGACGATCATTAATAATCCGTTCTGGTGGTCGGCGGACGATAAATTTTTCAATTACTCACTGGCGGCGAAGCTGGGAGTGGCGGTGCCGCCGACGGTGATGCTTCCGCACAAATACCTGCCGAACGGTGCGACGGAGAGGACGCTGCGCAATCTTGAGTATCCGCTGGACTGGGATGGGGTGTTTCGACGCGTGGGGTTTCCGGCGTACCTGAAGCCGATTGACGGCGGCGGGTGGCGAGATGTGCATCATGTGGCGAATCGCGAGGAGTTTTTCGGCGCGTACGACCAGAGCCGGGATTTATGCATGGTGCTGCAGCGGGCGGTGGATTTTACGGAGTATTACCGCTGCTTTGTGGTCGGGCAGGAGAAGGTCCTGATTATTCCGTATGACCCGCGGCGGCCGCATGCGGAGCGCTATTTGAGCGAGAGTGACTCCGGGAACCGAAGATTGCTGAAGCGAGTACGCGCGGATGCGATTACGCTTTGCAAGGCGCTGGGCTATGACCTGAACACGGTGGAGTTTGCGGTGCAGGACGGCGTGCCTTATGCGATTGACTTTATGAATCCGGCCCCGGACGCCGATTTGCATTCGATTGGCGCGGAGAATTTTGAGTGGGTGGTGGAAGCTGTTGCGGCGCTGGCGATTAAGAAGGCGAAGGCGGCTGTGCAAGCGCCCGCGCTGCGCTGCGAGGTGTTTTTGACGGGAGCATCGAACAGCAAGCGGGTGGCCCCCCGCGCAAAGAAAAAGCCGACGCCGCAGAAAGCTGCGACGCCGGCCTGATGAATCTACAACTGTCGAATTGCCAGTTTGCGAGCAGAACGCTTGCTGCACCACAGCCAGAAGCCTGCCGTCGCTAAAAGCACGCCTGCTAAATATCCGGCATAGCCGAGGGTTTCCGCCTGCCGAGCGAATCCGGGGTCAACGACGAGTTGGAGCGGACCCGCAATTTCCTTCTGGCCCATGAACCATTGACCGAAGTTGAAAGCTGAGTGGATGCCCAGCGGGACTGCGACTCCACGCGTAGCGAGAGCAGCCATGCCGAAGAGAAGAGCGCCTACCGGCGGCCCCAACAGCGCGCGAGACCATGTCCATCCGCCCGCTGCGTGTTCCAGTGAGAACACGATGACCATGATGAGGATGGATATCCACATGCCCTTGGCCGTCTCGATGCGCCTCAGGGAATAGCCGCGGAAAGCCAGTTCCTCACGAAGCGCAAGTGCGAGATAAGCCGCAAGCGCTAGGAGAATGACACCGATTGAAAGGTGAGGCTTGCGGAGTATCCAGTGGGTATGGCCGCCTGCATAGAGGAAGGACCCCTGCAACAGGACAATTGCGATGCCTACAAAGAAACCAAGGACCAGCCGGGCCGGAGTCTGGGTGTTCGGGCCGGTACCCACGTCGCGAAGACGAAGACCATCCCAGCGAACAAAAAGCGCGGTAAGCAGGAAGGTGATGATGCTAGTGATGACACCGGTCTCCAGCATACCCACCAGCGGAGAAGCTCCCTTGCTGAGGGGCGCGATGATAATCAGCACAACCGGGCTGAGGAAGAGGAAGAGCAGAGCGCGAAGGACAACTCTGGCGGGTCGCGTCGACTCACCCTTAGTTGTCCGCGCGGATTTCAGCATCCTCTTCCTCGGTTATCCCAACTTTGGCCCTTAATGCTGTTAGTGCTGAACGGCCGGCTCGGGCTCCTGGACTTGCGGCTTCTTGCGGTGGAAGCGGATGAGCATGGTTTCGAGAATGACGTAGAGGGCCGGAATGAAGATGAGGTTGAGGATGGTGGAGAGCACCATTCCGCCGACGATGACGGTTCCGACAGAGCGGCGACCCATTGCCCCGGCGCCGGTGGCGAAGTAGAGCGGCAGAACGCCGAGGATAAATGCGAACGAGGTCATGAGGATGGGTCGGAGCCGGAGAGTAGCCGCTTCGACTGCAGCCTCGTAGATGGACTTGCCGCGCGAACGAATCTGCTCAGCAAATTCGACGATGAGGATGGAGTTTTTAGCGGCGAGGCCGATGAGCATGACCAGGCCGATCTGGCAGTAAACGTCGTCGGGCATTCCGCGCAAGGAGACTGCGCCCAACGCTCCCAGGACGGCCATTGGCACGGCGAGCAGAATGGTGAATGGCAGCGCAAAGCTCTCATAAAGAGCGGCGAGCGTGAGGTAGACGACGACGAGGCCGAGTCCAAAGATGAGGACGGCCTTTCCGCTGGATTCGATCTCTTCGAGCGAGATGCCCGTCCAGGAGTATTGCATGCCGCGCATCATGTATTTTTTCGCGAGTTGGTCCATCTCGCTGATGCCAACACTGGAGCTATAGCCCGGAGCAGCAGAGCCGTCGATTTCCGCAGACCGGAAGAGATTGTAGTGCGAGATGACCTGCGGCGCGGAGGATTGCTGGATGCTGACGAGATTATCCAGCGAGATGATTTGCCCGGAGTTGGAGCGCACGTAGAATTTGCGCAGGTCGGCGGGCGTCATGCGGGCGGACTTGTCGGCCTGCACGTACACGCGGTACGAACGATTGTTGAAGTCGAAGTCGTTGACGTACTGCGAGCCCATGAAGACGCCTAGAGTAGAGCTGATCTGGCTGAGCGGGACGTCGAGAGCCTTCGCCTTCTCTCTGTCGATTGAGACTAGAAGCTGCGGATCATTGGAGCTATAGCTGGTAAAGAGCCCGGTAAGTTTCTTGTCCTGACGGCTGGCGCCGATCATCTCGTGCGCGACACGGTCGATGTCGTGGAGCGAGTTGCCACCCGCGTCCTGAAGCTCAAACTGGAAACCACCGAAGGTGCCGATTCCTTGAATGGCGGGCGGTTGGAACATGGCGACGATGCCGCCGGGGACGCCGAAAAGCCTGGGCGCGAGTTCGGCCTGAATGGCGGCGGCAGAGTGCCCCTTCCCTTCCTTCATGCGTTGGTCAACAGATATGAGAGGGACAAAGATGAGGCCGTAGTTGGACGCGCTGCCTCCGCTGAGGCTGAATCCCATGACCGCAAAGGTGCCGTACACGTCCTTGTTCTTGGAGATGAGATCGACGGCACGCTGCGCGACGTCGGAGGTGTATCCGAGAGAAGCGCCAGGGGGTGTCTGCACGACGCACATCAGGTAGTTCTGATCTTCCTGAGGGACGAAGGCCGTGGGCACGTGGGTATACATGTAGACGGTCGCTGCGAGTCCGCCGACGAAGACCAGAAGCACAAGGTAACGGAAGCGCAGCACCTGATGCGTGAAGCTGCTGTACGCTTGAGTTCCCTTGTGAATGGCGCGATCGATGAGGCCAAAGAGCCCGTGCTTGACGGTTTCGCCCCGCAGGAAAAGGGCGGCGAGTGCGGGCGATAGCGTGAGCGCGTTGAAGGCCGAAATGGCGATTGAGAACGCGATGGTGAGCGCGAACTGCCGGTAGAGGATTCCGGTGGTTCCGGGGAAGAATGACACCGGAACGAACACGGAGATGAGCACCAGCGATGTGGCAACGACTGCGCCGGTGACCTCAGACATAGCAACGGATGTTGCCGCGTGTGGATCAGAGTGTTCGGCGGTGATGTGCCTCTGGACGTTTTCAATGACGACGATAGCGTCATCGACGACGAGACCTGTGGCGAGCACGATGCCGAACATGGTGAGCGAATTGATGGAGAAGCCAAAGATCTTGATGAAGGCGAAGGTACCGACCAGCGAGACAGGGATGGTGATGGCCGGAATGATGGTCGCGCGCCAATCGAGCAGGAAGAAGAAGATGATTGCGATGACGATGACGATGGCCTCGCCCAGCGTCACCACGACGTCTCGGATGGAGTCGCCTACGACCGTGGTTGTGTCGAACGGGATGACGTATTGCAGGTCAGGCGGAAAGGTTTTCGCGAGCTGGTCGAGCGCTTGTTTGCAAGCGCTGTCGACGGCAAGGGCGTTGGCATTGCTCAACTGCTGAACGCCGACGCCGATGGCGTCCTGACCATCAAAGCGAAGGCTGGTGGAGTAGGTTTCAGCACCGAGTTCGGCGTGGCCTACGTCTTTGAGCTGGACGATTCCCTGCGCGGTGTTCTTGAGGATGATGTTGTCAAACTGCGATGGGTCGGAAAGGCGGCCGACGACGCGGACAGGAATTTGGAACTGCTGGGTGGACTCGGCAGGGGGTTGGCCGATTTGGCCGGCGGGGATCTCCACGTTCTGCTCGGAGAGCGCGGAGGTCACGTCCGACGCGGTAAGGCCGCGCGCGGCGAGCTTTGCGGGATCGAGCCAGATGCGCATGGCGTATTTGCGCTCGCCGAAGATGAGAACGTCGCCGACGCCGGGGACACGCTTGAGGGCGTCCTTTACATATACGTCGAGATAGTTACTGATGAAGAGGTTGGAGTAGCTGTGGTGCGGAGAGATGAACGCCGCGGCGAAAACGAAGTTGGAGTTCGCCTTGGTAATGGTGATACCGGTGTTGTTGACGGCCTGAGGGAGACGACCCTGCGCAGAGGCGACGCGGTTCTGCACGTCGACGGCGGCGATGTTGAGGTCGTAGCCGGTCTGGAAGGTGGCGGTGATGGCGCTGGTTCCGTCATTGGAACTGGCGGAGGAAATGTAGCGCATTCCCTCGACACCGTTGATCTGCTCTTCCAGCGGAATGGTCACCGCCGACTCGACCACCTCAGCATTGGCACCGACATAATTGCTGGTGACCGTAACCTGGGGCGGAGCGAGCGTGGGGTAGAGCGAAATGGGGAGCGTGGGGATAACGACCGCGCCCGCTAACACAATGAGCAGCGCGCAAACAGTTGCGAAAACCGGCCGGTGAATAAAAAAGTCAACCAAGAGGAACCTGCCTGTTCTTTCTTAAACCTGAGTCCTGATAATTTGTGACGCTGTCTGCTAGCCCAGCGGCTGCACGGGCATTTTGTCGACAAGAAACTGCGTTCCAGAGACGATGACCTTTTCGCCGTCCTTCAATCCGCCGAGGACCGCGTAGTCATTGCCGACGGTGTCGCCCAGTTGAACGGCAACCTGATGGGCAACATAATGACCGTTTTCGCCCTGGGCCACGTAAACGAATGCCTGACCGCCAAGGCGGGTAACCGCAAGGACGGGCACAACCGGCTTCGGAGCCGTGTTCCAAATGACGCGCGCCTTTACCAATTGAGCGGTGCGGACAGCTGCCTTCTGCGAATGCACGGGAGCCTTTACGAGGATGCCCTGAAGCTGGTTGTCGACCTGCGGCGAGATGAAGTCGATGGCTGTGCGCTCGATGGGCTGCTCGCTGTTATCGAGAATTTCGACCGGGAGGCCCATGCGGATTTGCGAAGCGCGCTCAGCGGGGATATATATGTATGCTTCAAGATCGCGGTTCTCGTCCACGGTGGTGAGCATTGTGGTTGAAGAGACGTAGTCGCCAATGTGAACGGGGATATCTCCCACGATGCCGCTGAACGGGGCGCGGATGGTGTAGTAGCCAAGCAACTGCTGCTGCGTGGCGAGTGAGGCCTCGGCGGACTCGTAATCTGCCTTAGAGTTGGCATAGGCCTGCTCGGCCTGGTCGGCTGCGTCGCGGCTCGTGACACCGGCGGCAAAGAGCTTGCGCTGGCGATCTACTTCGGTCTGGTTGTATTTATAGACCGCGAGCTTCTGCTGCACAGTCGCGGCCTGCGATTTCACCGTCGCTTCCTGCTTGGCGGGGTCGATGGTCATGAGGACCTGACCGGCTTTTACGCTCTGGCCGGAATGAACGAGGATTGCGGTTAGATTTCCATCCACCTGGGGATTGAGCGTGGCGGAACGGCGCGACTTGACGGTCGCCACATATTCGTCCCAGTTAGGTACGGGCGATGAAGAAACTGTGATGGTCTGCACTGGCAGCGCCTGGAATGAAGACGCAGCCGCGGGTTTCGGCTTGCTGCCGCAGGCTGTGAGAGCCACGCAGGCGGCGAACGAAAGCATCAGAAAGCTGTTGCGAAACGGTCTCTTCAAAGGAAAACCCTCGAACGATTAACCGGTCATGGCCGGGTCAGGTTTGCCGCCGCAGAGGTAGAACGCCCTCCAATGGCGATGCGTTTTGGATTCAGAATCAGCGCTAACGCTTCACAAAATCTTCGCTACTGTGGAAATTTTAACTTGGGGGCCGGATCGCGTTCTTGAAGGATACAAAAATGTGGTTCAGCTTGCTTAAGGGAAGCCCTATTCATGGGATGAACTGGGAGGATTTGCGGTGTCCTGCTTTTGACACAGTCGCTCGCAATTGATAGATTCAAATTGGCCTTCTTGCCGAGCGCGTGAGTTGATTTCCGCGCCTTCCAAGCGTCCCCGTCGTCTAGCCCGGCCCAGGACACCGCCCTTTCACGGCGATAACACGGGTTCAAATCCCGTCGGGGACGCCAACAAAAAAAACAACTTGCAAAATTCGGGCCAGAAAAACGTGGGTTTGAAAAGGTTCGATAAGGATTTCCACTTGTGGAAAGCTTTCGTTACTCGTCATTGCCTTCATTCTCCGATGTGCCCATAATCTGGCGCACCACCCGGCTGTGAGCGGTCCGCCTGATCGCGGTGATTCCCTGGGTGTACACGTCCATCGTTACCTTGAAGTTGGCGTGGCGGAGTGTTTCCTGGATCGTCTTCACATCCTCTCCGTTCGCCTTCATCGAAGTTCCCAGGCTGTGCCGCAGTGTGTGCCAGCCGACTGGCTCCTTGATCTTCAGGTGATCCTCCAAAACAGGCTTGAGGTAGACCCAATAAATCGAGTTCGGCCAGTAGGGCTGTTTGCCCCTCTTGGCGGGACTTGCAAAGATCCAGTCCTTCGGCTGGTTATAGGCGCAGCGAAGTCGCCATGCCCACAGAATCTCCGCAACTGCTGCGTCTATGGGAACCGGCTTTCTCGATGCCTCGGTCTTGCAATGCTCGATTCTCTGCTTAACCACGTCCCGAGTCACATTAAGTTCGAGGTTCTCGAAATCTACATCTTCCCATTTCAGCCCCAGAATCTCACCAACTCTGAGCCCGGTGGACGCACCGAGCAGGACCGCCGTTTTCGGGAGATCCACCAGTTTGTCCAGCAGTTCTTTTAATTGTTGCGGATTGAGGCGCGGAACCGCCAGAACTTCCCAACATGGACGAGAGCAGCGTACTTCCAGCCCAGGAACCGCCCTATTGCGTGCCGATTTGCCGAGCTCGATGGCTCAGTTAAAACGGGATTTCGGCCAGGTATCGTCCTTGGGCGTATTGCAAGGCAAATCTGACGGTTGCTTCAACGCAATAACCCGCGGGCCGCACTTCGCCCGCGGCGTCTGCCACACTGAAATCATCCAGTAACGGAAGCATTGCGAATGGGCTGTGGCCCGTCGATCTTCGTCACACTTTTTCTCCACACGACGAGCGCATATATCGGGGCGCCCCAAATTAAGCCGATGACAAGAACTAAAAGCCACGCAATTCGGGTTATGATCGGCGAACGCTCCACTGCTATCCAGTAGATCCACATTGTCATGTAGAGACAAAATGCTCCAAACGCTCCGTAGGCACCACACCAATCTAAGAGTGACATCAGCGGGCCCGGAAATGACTTGATAAGCTGGAAATGCGTTGTCGCAGCGAGGCCCCAATCGGATAACAAAATGATCGTCGTGCCCCCGAACACGATTACCCAAGAGGCAACCGCCTTAAACAGAAATCCTGGAATCGTATACTTGTTATTGAGTACATAGTAGCTCACGGATTCCCCCTCTCCATCCAAGAGAGATAGTAAACCTCGGTCCTAGCACGCGCACTCAGGCTATTTGGCCGCCAGTCAGTAATGTACAGCCCGTTACCGAAAGTGGCCTTGTCATCGCTCCGCTGGAGTAATAGCCCTCTATCCGCTGCTCGCCATCCCCTGTAGTCTGGTAAGTACGATGAATACGGTTGCGAATCAGGACCTCTCGAAATTCCGCGTTGCTGTATTGGGCGCAGGAAAGATGGGCGGGATTCTGCTTCAGGCTTTTTTGAAGCAGCAGATGCTGGAGCCCGATCAGCTATTGGCCACTG
>DASZAG010000214.1:0-49218 GCA_035945555.1 Acidobacteriaceae bacterium | reverse complement strand
TGGAGCGGTAGCAGAACCGGGTAACGCACCGATTCCGAGACCGAAGTAGTCGCTGTGTTTCACACTCTATTTGCGGACTGGGACTTCCCACCCGTGGTGTGCAGTCTGCTGGCGCTGGTCGTCATCGTCTACACTGCGGGGTTCCTGCGAATCCGCAGGACGAGGCCGCTGCAGTTTCCGGACTGGCGATGGGCGAGCTTCGTCAGCGGGGTGCTTGCGCTTGTGGTCGCGGTGTCGTCGCCGCTGGACACCTTCAGCGACAAGCTGCTTTCGATCCATATGGCCCAGCACTTCGTGCTGATGTCGGTGGCCCCGCCGCTGATCGTGCTGGGCGCGCCGGTGGTGCCGATGTTGCGCGGGCTTCCGCGCTGGTTTGTGCGGCCCGTGCTGGGGCCGTGTATCCGGCAGCGCTGGCTGCGAGGGTTCTTTCACGCGCTGGTGCGGCCCAAGGGCGCGTGGCTGCTGATGAACCTTGCCTACATCGCCTGGCATGTGCCGGGCGCGTATGAGGCGGCGCTGGCGAACGAGAACATCCACAACTGCGAGCACGCCTGCTTCTTCTTCACCAGCGTTCTCTTCTGGTGGCCGGTGATTGAACCGTGGCCGAGCCGGTTCCGCGGGTCGCGCTGGATTTTGCTGCCGTATTTGCTGGCGGCCGACATTGTGAACACCGGGGTGTCGGCGTCGCTGGTATTTGCCGGCCGGGTGATCTACCCGAGCTATGCCATGAGGCCCATGACCTTCGGGCTGACTCCGCTGCAGGACCAGGCGGCGGCCGGGGCGTTCATGTGGGTGCTGGGTTCGATTGTGTTCCTGATCCCGGCGTTCGTCATCACCATGCAGTTGCTGTCTAGCAAGTCCAGCCGGAACCGGGGCTTGCGGGCGCAGGCTGCTCGATAGCGACAAAATCAACTTTTTACCCACGCCGTGTGTTCTCTTCTGGACAGTGGTGTTCGGAGATGGACAGTTGAGGTGGGTTGTGGAAATCGGCGCGGCGGTGGAAAAACCTCTACAATTCAATCATTCAGGAAAGCTCGCTGGATGGCGACTCATCTGCTGACAGATTGCTGCGAGGGGTCATTCGATAGCCGTGCCGAAGTTCGGGGAGTTTAAGCTCGATGTTGCGAATGAGTGTGTGTGGCGGGGTGGCGAAAGGCTGACTCTGACGCCGCGTCCTTTTGCCGTGCTGCGGTATATGGTGGAGAATCCACAACGGCTGGTGACGCATGATGAGTTGCTGGAGGCGCTGTGGCCAGAAACCTATGTCCAGCCGCAGGTGCTGCGCACCTATGTGCTGGAGCTGCGTCGGCTGCTGGGCGATGATCTCGAGAATCCTCAATATATAGAGACGGTTCCGAAGCGGGGGTATCGCTTTTTGGCGGCTGTGCGCCGCGAGGGCGAGCCAGAAGACGGCAAGCCTCCGTTGATTGGGCGTGACGACGAGTTAGAGAAGCTGCTGGGGCATTTTGCGGCAGCCCGCAACGGCCGGCGCGAGACGGTTTTTCTGGCGGGCGAGGCGGGCATTGGCAAGACGGCGCTGATTGACGCGCTGTGCGTCGGGGTACGCGCGGAACGCGGCGGGGCTCGGATCGCGCGCGGCCAGTGCATTGAGGGCTTTGGCGGGAAAGAGGCGCTGTATCCAGCGCGGGAGGCGCTCGCAGCCCTGTGTTCGACTGAGGAGGAGAAATTGCGCGGGTCGCTTGCGGCCGCGCTTCCTGAGTGGTTTGCCCATGGCGGACCGGGAAACGGCGCCGGTCGCGGGGCTGCTCAGGAAGCGGATAGAGGAGCGGTTGCACCGTCACTGAGCGGGATTTGCGAGGCGCTGGAGTCTCTGAGCCAGAGTGGGCCTTTGCTGCTGGTGTTTGAAGATATTCACCGCGCAGACGCGTCAACGCTGGATTTGATTGCGGTACTGGCGCGGCGGCGCACGGCGGCTAAGCTGATGGTCCTGGCGAGCTTTCGTCCGGGTGATGTGGGAGTCGGACATCCGTTGCGTCGGCTGGAGCAGAATCTGGTTACGGGCGGATGTTGTGCGGAACTGGAGCTGGGTCCGCTTGGCAAGCAGGCAACGGATGAGTTTTTGCGCGGCAGGCTTGGTGTGGAGAAGCTTCCGGCAGGATTGGGAAGTTTGGTGCATCAGCACTCGGCGGGAAATCCGCTATACATGGCGGCGATTGTGGATCACCTGCGCGCGCAGAAGATGCTGCGTGTGGAAGGCCGCGCGGCTGTGCTGGGGCGTCCGCTGGACGAGATTGAGCTTGGGGTTCCGGAGGCGCTGCGTGGTTTTATTGATCTGCAGCTTGACTGCCTGAGCGAAGACGACCGCAGGTTGCTGGAGGCGGGCAGTATTTCAGGCGCAATTTTTCCGGCGTGGGCGGCGGCTGCTGCTCTGGAACGTGAGCGGGACGAGACGGAAGAGGAATATGCTTCCCTGGCGCGGCGGGTACGGCTGCTATCGGTAGCGGGTCACGACGAACTTCCCGATGGGAGCCGGTCCACGTTTTATGTGTTCGCCCATGCGATGTACCGGGAGGCGCTGTATGAGCGAATTCCGGTGTCGCGGCGCGCCCGTTGGCACAGGCGCGTGGCAGATGAGCTGCGGTCGCTGTTCGCGGGAAGGGAATCGCGAGTGGCGCATGAGATTGAGGTGCACACGCAGGCTGGGAACTAGAAGCAGGGATTAGGGGAAAGGGGATAGGGGATAGTGAAGATCGGAAAGCTGACCATGGTTGTCGCAGGATGTTTAGCGCTCGCGTGCCTCGCGCAGGCGCAGGAGCCCAACACGCTTACTCCGCAGGAACAGCAGCAGGGATGGAAGCTGCTGTTTGATGGGCACGACCTGAAAGGGTGGCACTCCTATCTGCAAAAGGAGCCGGGGAAAGATTGGTCTGTGGTTGACGGGGCGATTCAGCTCAAGAAGACGAATGAGGATCCGCCGGCAGACTGGGCCGATATTGTGACGGACGGCGAGTACTCCAACTTCGACCTGAAGCTGGAGTGGAAAGCGAAGCCGTGCATCGACAGCGGCGTGATGTTCTACGTGCATGAGTCGCCTGAGTATCGCGACACCTATGACACGGGCGTGGAGATGCAGATTGCCGATCTGGCCTGCACAGTTCCGGACAGCCGGATTCTAAAGGAGCGGTCAGGCGATATCTTCGACATGATTTCCGACCCGGTGGAATGGGTGAAGGACGCGGGCGAGTGGAACGAATTTGAGATTATTGCCGACCACGGTCACTTGCAGCTTTTCCAGAATGGCCACAAAGTGATTGACACGCAGCTCTGGGACGCGAACTGGAACAACCTTGTCGCCGGGACGAAATTTGCGCACATGCCCGGCTACAGCAAGTATCACGTGGGGCACATCTCGTTTCAGGGAACTGAGCCCAAGGGTGAGTCGGGCGTGAAGCTGAGCTTTCGGAACATCCGGATCAAGAAGCTCTGATACGTTTTATTGGTTTGACTTTATGGATTCGGCTGCGGCCGGTCTCCGTATAGCTCGGCTTCGCTCATGACGGGATCGCCGCCTTGCGATTCCGGATGAGCCCCGGCCATGCGCGCCGCCGAGCCGAACATGGGGCTGGAAACATTATGGCCTAACTCCGCCTGCCCGCCACGGCTTTTGCATCCGCAAGCACACGATGCCGCAGGGCGGCCGGTGAGATGACGCGCGCCGACGGGCCGAAGCCGAGGGCGACGAAACGAGCCTGTTCGTCAGATTCAAATTGGATGCGCAGTTTCGTCCACCCAGTGGGCGCGGGTCGGCCGGCCTCAACCGGTTCGAAGGGCCACCACTCACGGATGCGGCGGATGGCATGCTCATCCAACAGCAGAACGGCGCGATATTGACGGCGCTGCTGCTCGAATTGCGCGGTCGAGTTCTTCCAATACGCGGCGAGATTGAAGCGGGGCGGGCGCTCGCAGGGAATCCGCAGCGGTGTGAGCGCGTTCATGCGCGAGATGCGGAAAGTCCGCAGGCCCTGCGGTGTGTGCGCCACCAGATACCAGCTTGAGCCCTTAGCCACAAGTCCCAGCGGATCCACGGTGCGCGGCCCGCTTTGTCCGTCGGCGCGTGTGTAGTCAAAGCTGATTTTGAAGTCGGCGGCGACTGCGCTTTGGACAGCGGAGAGCAGAGACAGGTCTTCCGTGGAGGGGTGCCAGCCGGTCGAGTCGATGTGGAGACGCTCACGGATGGCCTCGGCACGGGTTCGCATGGGGCCGGAGAGCGATGCGATGAGCTTCTCAAAGGCACGTTCGGCGGCGGCGGCGAGGCGCGGATCGCCGAGAGCGCGGGGCTGCGACATGAGGAGCGCGTTCAGCTCGGCCGAATCCATGCCGGGAACCTGCGTGCGCCAGCCTGGCTCAAGTTGCCAGCCGCCCTGCGCGCCGCGGGCGGCGGAGATGGGAACGCCAGCGGCGCTGAGGGATTCCATATCGCGATGGATGGTGCGCTCGGAGACCTCAAGCCTCTCAGCGAGTTCGCGCCCGCTGAGGCGGCGATGCGCCTGCAGCAGGAGGAGCGCGGAGAGAAGGCGGTCGGATTTCATCGCGTATTAATAGATTTATTTTTTAATTATGACATTCAATGTCATATATGAGGTTTTAATTTTCTCTCATGGTGCGGGAATGCCAGAATTGCGCTGTTTTGCCCACCGCCGGTGTTGTTGACCGGGTGCGGGTCTGGGACCTGACCTATTGCGCGTTTTATCCGGTGGGGCAGCCCGTGCGCGCCCCGCGCCAAGATGGCCAAATCAACACGAAAGGGAACAGCAATGGAACTGAAGAAGTTTTTCCTGGAGCAGTTGGAGACTGAGGCGGCGGCGTCACGCAAGGCTGTGGAGCGGGTTCCTGAGGGTCATGACGCGTGGAAGCCGCACGCAAAGTCAATGGAACTGGGGCGGCTGGCTGCACTGGTGGCGGAAATGCCGGGATGGGTGGTGCTGATGCTGGATCGCGACCGCCTGGATCTGGATGACCCTTCGAGCGAATCGCTGAGGACGAAGCCCGCCGCAAACAAGGCCGAGCTGATAGCCAAGCTGGATCGCGCTGTGGCTGCCGCGCGTGCCGCCCTTGAGGCGACAACGGAGGAGCATCTGCATGGACATTGGGGTTTCGCGATGGGCGGCCAGGTGATCTCCGGCGGCCCTCGCTATGCGATGCTGAGCAGTGCGCTGTTCAGCCATCTCGCGCATCATCGCGGACAGCTCACGGTGTATCTGCGCTTGCTGGAAGCCAAGGTTCCGGCGCTGTATGGACCGTCGGCGGATGAGGCGGTTTGAGAGGGGCGCAGTTCTGCCCGCCCCTCAACCTACCTACTTATACCTCTGCTGATGCCACCTCCAGGCGGTCTCCAGAATGGCGTCGAGCTGCGTGTACTCCGGCTTCCAGCCTAGTTCTTTCCCGATTTTCTCCGAGCTGGCGATCAGCACAGCGGGGTCGCCCGGCCTGCGAGCCTCTTCTGTTACGGGAATCGCTTTGCCGGTCACGCGCCGTGCCGACTCGATTACCTCGCGGACGGTAAAACCCACTCCGTTACCCAGGTTGTAGATAAGCCGATCGCGCTGTTCAAGTGCGCTAAACGCCAGCAGGTGGGCGCGCGCCAAATCCTGCACATGAATGTAGTCGCGGACGCAGGTTCCGTCCTTTGTGGGGTAATCCTTGCCGAAAATCTTTATGCTTTCGCGCCGTCCGAGCGCCACGTCGAGAATCAGCGGAATCAGATGCGACTCCGGTTCGTGGGCCTCGCCGCGCCCTTCAATCGCGCCGGCAACATTGAAGTAGCGCAGGCTGGCGTATCGGAAGCCGTGGATGCGGTTGAGCCAGTCGAGCATTCGCTCCACGAGCAGCTTCGATTCGCCGTAGGCATTTGTAGGCCGCAGCGGCGCATCTTCGCGAATTGGCGTGGATTCCGGCTCACCGTAGACTGCGGCGGTCGAAGAGAAGACGAGCCGATTCACGCCCGTCGCCAGCATTGCTTCCAGCAGGGTAAGCGTTGAAGCGCTGTTGTTCCGGAAATAGACTTCCGGTTTCTTCATGCTCTCGCCTGCTTCGATCAGCGCCGCAAAGTGCATTACGCCATCGATGCCTGCGTGGAGAAGATTCTCAAGTCGAGCGCGATCAGCAAGATCGCCCTCAACAAACCCAGCCTCGGCAGGCACGAGCGCGCGATGCCCGTGGCAGAGGTTGTCGTAAGCGGTTACATCGTGGCCTTTATCGAGCAGCAGTTGGGCGACGGTTCCGCCGATATATCCCGCGCCCCCGGTGACAAGGATTCGCAAATCAGATTTCTCCTTACCCTGTATTTTGTCATCCAAGACGAAATTTGTGGGGCAGTTTACTTATCCAGACAACCGTCCGGGTGAGGAAATCGTCAGAATATATCTGACATTGGGGGGACTCAAAATCGGCATTAACTGATGAGAAAAAATTACCTGAGGACATGCGGGAAACGGTAAACGTTACGCATGGCACTTATTCACGTAGACGCGGTGAAAACTCCCCCTGAGACTCCGTACCTGCTGCGATCAAGCTTGTTTGCAACTGCAGCCGCAATACCTGCAAGAAGTTGCATTTCCAGCCACGAGGATCAGAAATTCCCCCACAGTACAAACCGCGTAGTTTGTTGGCAAACCGTGTTCAATGGTAATGCAGTGGTTCGTTTTTGAACGTAGAATAGAGGACAAGTTAAGATCACAGTCCGCAATTTGGTACGAAAAGTGCAAGTGGGTCACTTAGGGCCCAAAGGCGCTGGTTCGAATTTCGTGAATCCTGAATTATTACGTCGAACGCATTTAATAAGATGACTGAAGACCTGCTGAATCGCGCGAATCTTGGGCTACTGCCGGACCAGAAAGGTCGTTTCGGGTCCTTTGGGGTGAGTCTCGCTGTTAATCTCGCAATTGCGGGATTTGCGGTGCTGCTAAGCGTGGCGGGCGTGCATGAGGTCAAGCAGAAGGTCAACACCTCTATATTGATTTTCCCGACCCAGCCACCGCCGGAAATCCAACCCCCGGTTCCTCGGGTTCACGTCATTCCGCCGCCTCCCAAGATGGCCGCACCGAAGATCGAAATGCCGAAACCGCGCGCGATCGTCGAGCCTCCCAAGCCAGTTGAAATGAAGATGCCGGAGCAGGCTCCCCGCATGGATCCCGCACCGCCGCTCCGGGTCACTCCTCCGCCGCAACCGAAGGTCGGGCTGTTTACCAGCGCTCATCCGACTATGGTGGCAAATAATATGCAGCGGCCTACCCCGAAGACGGGAGGGTTCGGCGACCCTCAGGGCGTTCATCCAAATCCAAACGCAACTCGTACGCCAACCATCGCGGCTGCCGGGTCTTTTTCCGGCACGCCGGGTATCGGTTCTCCGGGAGCCGGCGCGGCCCGGCGTGGCTCGGTCCATGGCACCGACTTCGGTTCGGGAGTTGCGAATGGGGTTCCGGGCGGCAAAGATACGCACGGTACTGTCGCTTCAGCGGGTTTCTCGAACGGCGTGATCGGCGGGACCGGCAAGCCCGGCTCGAGAGGACACGTCGCCCAAGGTGGCTTTGGCGGCCCGAATTACGCTCAGGGTGCAGCTCCGGCTCGCACGCAGGAAGTAGCGCATACTACACCACTCGTGTTGCTCTCAAAGCCGAACCCGGGCTATACGGAAGAGGCGCGGCGGCTGAGAATCGAGGGCGATGTTACTCTTGAGGTTCGGTTTTCGGCCAACGGCCAGGTGGAAGTGTTGCGCGTGGTCAATGGGCTCGGTCATGGGCTCAACGAGCTAGCTGAGCAGGCGGCGCGTCGTATCACCTTCAAGCCGGCCACTCGTGACGGGCGCGCGATAGACGAGGTTACTTTGATTCACGTTACCTTCCAATTGGCGTAAAAACCTTTGCAACGACATCGAAAATTTGAAATATTTGTGAGCAGTTCGAGGAGTCTGGAGAATGTTCTTTCGTAAGTTTTGGACCCTTGGTCTGGCTGCGGCCCTTATCGTGCCCGTAGCCCATGCCAAGAAGCAGCGTCGGGTGTACGCTTTTGTTCCGCTTACCAGCCAGCAGGCGGAACTCGTGCAGCGATCGATTGAGCGGGAACATGCCACGATCAAGGAAATCCAGAAGAGCGCGCCGATCGTGCAGACCTATATTCAGAACATGCGACCGGACCCGAAGCTCTATGCCGTGCCGGTGAGCGATGAATACTCGATTGGCCGCGTGGATTTCGGCAAGACCTTTCTGGCGCAGAATTACTCTCCGCACGCGGTCCACACCGGCTTTTTCCGCGGATCGGCGAAGTACCTGAGCGACCTCACCCGCAGCTTCCATATTTCCTATTCGCAGACCGGTTTCATGGACATGATGTTCCTCGATCCGGTGCACTTTGACCGCACGCACTATGACTTCGGCTTTGTGCGGCGCGAATTTCTGGGAACGGTTCGCACTTGGGTCTTCGACGTCCGTCCCAAGCCGGACTTCTCGGGTTCGGGGCACTTCTTCGGCCGTATCTGGATTGAAGACCAGGGCGGAAACATCGTCCGCTTCAACGGGACATTTACAGAAGGCAAGCACTACGAGGAAGGCGACCAGGTTCACTACTTCCACTTCGACAGCTGGCGCACCAATATGCAGCCGAATGTATGGCTGCCCACCGCCATTTACGTTGAGGAAACCCACCACAGTGCTGATCGGCATGCCGAGGGCTTCCGCGCGCAAACCTTCCTCTGGGGATACTCGCTCAAGCTGCCCCAGAGCCAAACGAGTAATGAATCGATTGAGGTGGAGAACGCCCAGGACCAGAGCGGACAATCGCAGGACCTGAGCCCGCTTGAATCGCAACGCAGATGGGTTTCACAGGCCAGCGACAACGTGCTCGACCGCTTGACGCAAGCTGGTTTGCTCGCTCCGCCGAGTGATTTTGACAAGGTGCTTGAGCAAGTCACCAACAACATCATCATCGGCAACAAGCTCAACCTGCCCGACGATATTCATTGCCGCGTGCTGCTGACAGCCCCGCTCGAATCGCTGGCCGTAGGCGACACGATTCTGATCAGCAAGGGACTGGTCGACACGCTTCCGACCGAGGCGGATCTGGCATCGGTCATCAGCTTCCAGTTGGCGCATATCGTTCTTGGACACCACATCGACACCCGGTATGCCTTCAACGACCGGCTCCTTTTCCCGGACTCGGCAAGCTTCCAGCGCATTAACATGAGCCACACCGAGGCTGATAATGAAGCCGCCGCCAAGAAAGCGGTGGAACTGTTCAACGGTTCCATCTACGCCGGTAAATCAGGTGAAATTGGACTCTATTTCGAGCAACTCGCGGTGCGCCAGAAAGCTCTCGAGTCGCTGTTGACGCCCCGGCTGGGCGATTCGCTGATTCGCCCGGATGGCTCTCCCTGGCTTTCCGGCCTGACGCGTGGAGCGCCGCGGCTAAATGTTGACAATTTGACTCAAATTGCCGCGTTGCCGCTCGACAGCCGTCTGCGAATCGATCCCTGGGATGATAGAGTGTTTCCGCTGAACGTGAAGGCCGCCGCGTTGTTGAATCCAGGCGACAAGATGCCGTTTGAGGCCACGCCTATCTTCTACCGGCTGGAGCCCTATCAGGCGCCGACGCAGCCCGTACCAGCGGGTGCGCCTGCCCCGACGCAGCAACCGGGCGCAACTACTGATCAGACGCAGCCGCAGAACCAGCAGCCCGCTCAGCAGAACAATGTGCCGGCTCCGACAGAGGGAACATCATCGAATCTGCCTCAGAACCAGCAGCCAGCTCAGCAGAACAACGCGCCGGCTCAGGAACCGACGCAGGGAACATCAAATCCGCCGCCGGTGCAGCCGCAGATGTAGCGGCAATTTGAAGCAGATTTCGGGGCGCCGAGTTCTCAATCAGGAACCGCGCCCCGTATGGGAGAAGGTAATTCAAGTTCATCGGAGAAAGTGAAGCCGTGATCAACGCCATCAAGAAGCTATTTGTCCTCGGATGTCTCTTTACCGCAGCAGGGGTGGTTTATGCCCAGGTTGCGCCCTCGGTGTATGGCGGGGAAGGCTCACTATGGGCAGGGGGCGAGTACTCAGTCTTCAGCCCAGACTTCGGCACTGAACACCTCAACGGCATTGGCGCGTCATTTGATTTGAATGTGACACCCCGTTTTGGAGCCGTTGGCGAGGCTCGCTGGCTGCACTGGCATAATTCGGTCGACGGCGGTGAGACCCAATCCGATTATCTGGCTGGCGGAAAATACAGGTTCTACCGCTGGAACAGATTTGACTTCGACGCGAAGTTTCTCGTTGGGGGCGTCTGGATCAAGTTTCCAAACGGTGTTGGTACGGGAAGCTATTTTGCTTATGCGCCCGGCGTGTTCGCGGATTATCGCCTGAAGCCGAGATGGAGGATCCGCGGATCCTATGAGTACCAAATGCTGCCGTCGGCACCGAATATCCCGGGCTCTCCGACCAACGGAATGACCCCTCATGGGTTCAGTGTCGGGGTAGAGTACAACGCAATCCGCTAATTTGCGGGCACAAATCTACAAAAAACAATATCCGGCGGCGATTACCGGTGCCTGAAAAAGACTGGCGTGCCCAAGAAACGATTGAGCTTGTCCGATTTGAGAGCGCTCCAGTTACCTGGATTTACCAAATCAAAAATCTATGAAAAAAAGTGTTGACCACCGGGCTGGAGCCGTTTAATTTTGGATTAGCCGGATCGTCTGGTTAAAAGAATCCAACTCAAGCTTGGCTGCATCTAAGGTTCAGGTTTTGTGGGGAGTTCTGTGACCGGTCGATCTATGCGACTTGTTCATTCTATCCCCAGCCAATCCTTTTCACCTGCTCTCGGCGCGAGTCGCAGAGAATGCGAATGTTGCGGATAGCAGCAATCAAGGTGTCAGTCGTACAACGAGCCCGATTCGGGACAGAAAAATGATCGGGAGAGCCGTGTGGTGCGTCTAACGAATTAACCAAGAAAATGGCCGTTTCAGTACGCGACTTCAAGGTCGGCTGAAAGCAGCCAATGGAATTCACAGGAGAGACGATATGCGTTCAGATCTAATTTTTGGGGCTCTTGCCCACGTTAAGAACCGGTACCAGCTCTGCCAGTTGGCAGCCAAGGCTACCAGGAAACTGCACAAGCCGAACACCCGCTTGCAGGACACGACGAACGAGGTTCTGGTCCGCTTCCACTCCAGCAATCCGGCGGCATCCGCTGGATCATTGAAAGAAACCACTTCCGCTCCGGCCCGCCGCGCTGCATAAGCGCGGCCCGCGCCGCAAGTACCCGCCGTTTTGCCTCGAAAGTAAGTTAGTCCATCTCTCCTCATCTCTTCCTTCCAACATCCTCCCATCAAGTTCCAACCCGCAGGTAATCAATGACAATCTCTGAACTCAAAGAAAAGAACATTACAGAACTCAGCCGCATCGCCCGCACTCTTGAAATTGCAGGCGCCAGCGGCATGCGCAAGCAGGACCTCATCTTCCGCATCCTGCAGGCGCAGAGCGAAAAAGAGGGCCACATCTTCGCCGAGGGCGTGCTGGAAATCCTGCCCGACGGCTATGGCTTCCTGCGCTCCCCGGACTACAACTATCTGCCCGGCCCCGACGACATTTACGTTTCCCCATCGCAGATTCGCAAGTTTGACCTCAAGACCGGTGACACCATCAGCGGCAACGTGCGCCCGCCGCATGAGGGCGAAAAGTACTTCGCGCTCGTCAAGATCGAGGCCATCAATTTCGAGTCGCCTGAAGAGACCCGGAACAAGATTCTCTTTGATAACCTCACGCCGCTGTATCCTCAGGAGCGTATCAAGATGGAAACGGTCCGCGAGAACATCAGCGGGCGCGTCAAGGACCTGCTTACCCCGGTCGGCAAGGGCCAGCGCGGACTCATCGTCGCTCCACCACGCACCGGTAAAACCGTGCTGCTGCAGTCCATCGCCAACTCCATCACGGCGAACCACCCCGAAATTGTTCTCATCGTTCTGCTCATCGATGAGCGCCCCGAAGAAGTCACGGACATGCAACGCTCCGTGAAGGGTGAAGTCATCAGCTCCACCTTTGACGAGCCCGCCGCGCGCCACGTTCAGGTCGCAGAAATGGTGATCGAAAAGGCCAAGCGCCTGGTTGAGCACAAGCGTGACGTCGTCATCCTGCTCGACTCCATCACGCGCCTCGCGCGCGCCTACAACACCATTGTTCCGCCTTCGGGCAAGGTGCTTTCAGGCGGCGTCGACTCCAACGCTCTCCAGCGCCCCAAGCGCTTCTTCGGTGCGGCTCGCAACATTGAAGAGGGCGGTTCGCTCACCATCATCGCCACAGCGCTGGTCGATACCGGCTCGCGCATGGATGAAGTGATCTTCGAAGAATTCAAGGGCACCGGCAATATGGAAATCATCCTCGACCGCAAATTGGTCGACAAGCGCGTGTTTCCGGCCATCGACATCCAGCGCTCGGGCACCCGTAAGGAAGAGCTGCTTATCCCGAAGGAAGACTTGCAGCGTATCTGGGTGCTTCGCAAGGTGCTCAACCCACTTTCGCCCGTGGAAGCAATGGAACTCCTGGTCGACAAGCTCGGCAAGACCCGCAACAATGCCGAGTTCTTGATGAACATGAGCTCCATCTAGAAAGAGTCTTGAAGATAGAAAAGCGCCTGCTTCGCCAGGCGCTTTTTCATTTGCCGATTCTTCCTAGTGGTCAGTTACTTCATACCGCGCCACCATTCCAGCCAGCATGTGGTCGCTGATGTGGCAATGGTAGAGCCAAATACCAGGATTCTCGGGCACCATGTCCGCAGTCACCATTTGCGCCGAGGTCACCGCGATCACGTCCGTGCGCTGCCCGCCAATCAATACGGTATTGCCATGCCAATGCGGGGTATGCGCGTTATTGAAGTCGCCGAGCGTGGCCACATACCAGCGCACGTGTTCGCCTTTCTTCATCGTCATCATCGGCATATTGCCATAGATATATCCATTGATGGACCACTTGATATTGCTGGCCGCAAAGCCGTCGGTCGCAATTGTTCCCACAAGCCCGTTCGCTGCGTGAAATCCGAAAAAGTCGCGCCTGATGTGAGTCGGGTCAGTCGTGAATTTGTTGATGTTGTCGTCGATGTACCAGCTTTCGTTTTCGTTGACCGCGATGTATATCGTGGCGAACTCATGGTCCACATCCTTCGGGCTGCCGTCCGCCCGTGCCATGCCGTGTCGGGTGACGACGATGAATCCGAAGAGGCCCGATGCCACGTCGCGCAATTCATCGCAATGCGAGTGGTAGAGCCACATGACGGAACTGGGATCGTTTGGTCCAGGGCCTGACTGGTCGGCGAGCTTCCAGTTGTAAACATGAGTGGAGCCGGGGGCTACACAGCCATCGGATTTGTCGTTTCCGCTGGTTCCATCGTTGTATTCGGCGCCCTCCGAGTCTTTGGCATAAACGACCCCATGAGGATGCATGCCAAAAGGATGTGAAGCATTGTTTTTGAAGACGACCTTGATCGTGTCTCCCACCTCCCCTCGGAGAATCGGCCCCATGATGCCGAGATAGGCCTGATCCGCCGGGCGGCTCTTCACCTTCGTGAATGTGGAGTCCGTGTATTCGCGGTAGATGGCTTTTTTGTAGACACTCCCGATCTGCTGCGGGCCGGACTGCGTAAAGGTCCTTTCGATGGAATCAAAAGGCATGCCCATGGCCTCATCGCGTCCAGACGGGGCATAGTTCCATAGCGCTTCTTCCGCCGCAACGTAGTAAGTGCGCGTTTTGCCCTGTGCGGACTTAGCGGCTCTGGCGTATGTGGTTTGAAAGCAGAAAATAAAGGCAAGCAGGCAGAGGGCAGCAACCCTCGCACGTCGAAGATCTTGGAAGCTCATTATTGCTCCGGTGGAAGTTGTCAGCACCAAAGAAAAGGGCCCATCACTCTGCAAACCAGATACGAAGTCTGCCTCGTTACAAGCGCGATGGGCGTCCGGGGCGATCGCCAATCGGGGAGTGTGGGGCCACTATACGCTCCGCGCAAAGCGGTCACAACGCGAAAATTCGCGTGTGGAAGATTCGCTGTCGGGAGAACGGCTGGCTTCGGAGGAGTGCTCTTTCCGATCAGGAATGGTGAGAAAAATATCTCAGCGCCTGTCCGGCTCAAACTGATCTGCGGGGAAGCGAGGGATTCCGAAGTGGCCGCGCAGGTGGAGCAGATCCAGCGGGCTGAGGGTTCCATTGATCACGATCAAATCTAGGGTAGAGGGGTTCTGGACGAGGATTGTCATTCCTTCGACATTGGTATTTCGGAAGCTAACCCAAAGGTCGGTGTGGGCCGCGTCAGGGTTCTCAATATGATTTTTCGTTGCGACCAGATGGTTCCACCCGCGTGCATCATATGCCCGCTTCACAGCGTTAAGAGCCGCTGGGTCATACATTCCGCGTTCCGGATAGTGATAGATATGCAGCGAAATAGATCGCAGTCCGGCTATGATGCGCTCTCCGTCCTGATCGCCATAAAACCCATTCGCCAGACCGCGCAGCATCTGCCTGTCCAGGGTGAAATCCGTATGGAAGCTCGCGTTTTCGCCGAGCGCGTACATAGCGCTTGGAACCCAGTTGTCATCCGGGTATGGTGCCTGACGGGGTGCGGGCGCCGGAGCAGCGTATGGAGATTGAGCGGAATAGGGAATCTCAGGGCTCGGTTTGTGTGCGTGGTAGGAGCTTTGAGCATGGCCGGGAATCACGCAGCCACCAAATAGCAGCGCAAGAAGAGTTGCGGGGAAGCTTCGGAGATAAGACATAATGCGGCTCCATAAGCATGAACGCGGAAGCTGGGAAAAAGTTGGCCCAGAATCAGGGTCCTTTCTAGCGGGGAATGCCCGCCCGATTCCGCTGTAAACTTGACCTATGACCGATCGGCTCTATTATTCCGATTCTTTCCTTCGGGGCTTTTCAGCGCACGTGTCGGACATTCGAGAGTCATCGCGGGCCGAAGGCGTTTCCATCTGGCAAATTGCGCTCGATCGATCGGCGTTTTATCCCACCAGCGGAGGGCAGCCCTGTGACACCGGCCTGCTTACGGCCAGCTCGCGCAATGGCGCGGTCCTGGAGGCGCCAATCGACTCTGTGGAAGAGGACGAGCACGGGACGGTGTGGCACTACACCCGGAAGCCGCTGGCGGCGGGCACAGAAGTAAAGGGCGCCATTGACTGGACACGCCGGCTGGACCATATTCAACAGCACTCCGGACAACACCTGCTCTCGGCCGTTTTTGCGCGCGAGTTGAATGCGCCAACGGTTTCATTCCATCTGGGAGAGGCAGTTTCCACCATCGACATCGCCACTGGGACGATCGCACACCACAGCCTTGAACGAGTGGAGCGGCTCTGCAACGAACTGATTGCCGAAGACCGCGCCGTAACGGTGCGCACGGTTGAGCGTCCTGAGGCAGAGGCCCTGCTGGCAGCGGGCAAGCTTCGCAAGCTGCCGGAGCGGATGGGCGCGATCCGGCTGATTGAGATTGAAGGCTACGATTTAAACGCCTGCGGTGGCACGCACGTCCGCAGAACCGGACAGATTGGCGGTCTTCAAATACGCGGCGCGGAGAAGATTAGCCGGGGCGAGCGCATCACCTTCGTTTGCGGATTGCGCGGGGTGATGGCCGCGCGGCATGACACGGCGATTTTGAATCGCACCTCGTCACTGCTTTCCATTGCGCCGGATGGAATTCCGGGTGCGGTTGAGCGTCTCAAGGCCGAGTCGAAAGCTGGCGAAAAGGAACGCCAGCGGCTGCGCGAAGAACTGGCCGATTATCATGCCGCTCGGCTTGTTGTTGAGGAGCAGAGCTGGTCGGGGCTTCGGTTCGTCTATCGCGTGTTTTCTGACCGCGACCCGGAGTATGTGCGCTTGCTGGCGTCTCGGCTTACGGCATCCACTCCTCGGACCGCCGCGTTGCTGGTTTCGGCTGAGAGCTGGCCAGCGAGGCTGGTGCTGGCCCGCAGTCGCGACATGGAATTCCATTGCGGCGAACTCCTGCGTGAAACTCTTGCGACGCAAGGACTGCGCGGGGGCGGCTCACCGGATCTGGCCCAGACGGAGGTCCCGGAGGACAAGCTGGAGATCGTTCGGGCGGTGCTGGAAGATTCCATCCGCTCGCATTGCGAAATCAAAGTTTCGCGCTCGCGGGCTGCGAGCGGAAGCAATTCGTAAAGTTCGCGTCGCCGTGCTTCCCTAATAATTCTCGCGCTGCTAAAATCACAAGAGCATCTCCTGCCTTTGTGGGGCTGTAGCTCAGCTGGGAGAGCGCCTCGTTCGCAACGAGGAGGCCAGCGGTTCGATCCCGCTCAGCTCCACCAAATCTCAGCATCGATTCCATGGTGCTTTTGTCCTATCGTTTTTTTTTGCACATTTTCCCGCGAATAAATCTGGTTGCACGATTGCAGCAAGGTGCTTTCCATGACATAGTTGCGGGGGGCAGTGCGTGCCAACGGGCTCACCTGATCGGCAATCTAAAGAAAACAGGGCCCTACGATGCCGGAAAAGAAGCCAAAAATCCTCTGTCTCGATGACCAGCGCGACAATTTGCGCATCCGCAAATTCTTTCTGGAGCAGTTTGGATGTGAAGTGATTCCGGTGGAGGACGCACAAACATGCCTCCATATCGCGACTCACCAACCACTTGACCTGGCGATCCTGGATTATCATCTGGCGGGAGATGTGACTGGTGAAGATGTTGCGCGCGACCTGCGCATCCTCGTCCCTGATCTGCTGTTGATGATGTTCAGCGGAGATCCAAAGATTCCGGAGAGCGCGAAAGAATGTGTTGACGCAGTGTATCTAAAGGGAGCGGGATCACCTGCTGAGCTGCTGGACGTAATTCACTCTCTTTTACCCGATTTCGACATAAAGCCGCACCGCAAACCGATGTCGCGCGAGGCTGTGATCGAGAGTCTTCACCGCAATTCGCACAGATAGGGCAGCGCTTCGACGGAGACCTATGTGTCTTCCACCGCGAAGCGTTCTTCTCCCTGTTCATTTACCCGTAGCAGGAAGTCGCGTAGCGTTCGCGCGTTGGTTGTGATGCTGGCCGCCCGCTCCTCGAAGATTCTTGCCGAGGTCTCGTGATGCGAGTCGAGTGCGCGGTCCTTCAAGCGACGATATAGAGCGGCGTTCTCCTCCAGGGCCCGCAACGCCGACCAAAGCGCGGTTTCAATAGCCTGCCGCTGCTCTGCGCCCAGGTTCCTGGCAGTAAAGGCGTGACCCACGCGGCACCGGAAGCGCAGTATATTTTCATCGTTGATTTCCCACAATACCCCTCCGCAGTCCGGGCAGGCGAATGCGGAGGGTCGCCCATTGCGATGTTCATTCTCAAGTTCTGACATATCGAACTCCGCGATTCTGGTTTCATGTATGGCGTCGCACTCCGTCTTGTCAGCAACCAGTGCAGTCGCGGGTGCTTCTGTTCCGATAAGGCGTATCAATAAATCTGGAATCTCGGACAGGGGGCAGACGTGTGCGTCCGGAACCAATTCCAATGCGCTTTTCGGCATAGGGGCAAAGAGCGCAGTGTCCGGATCCTGCACAATGGCCTCGCCGCCGCGTGCGCGGATCACCAGCAGACCAGAGGTCCCGTCGTCCAATAAGCCCGTGAGAATCATGCCGATGACCCTGTTACCGTACGACGCTGCGGCGGATCGGAAGAGGGGATCGATGGCTGGCCGGTGCAGGTTTTCGCGCGGTCCCGGCAGCACCCGGATTAGCCCACCTTCGACGACCATATGGTAATTGGGGGGAGCTATGTAAATGGTGCCCTTCCTAACCGGTGTCTTGTCATCCGGATGGAAGACGGGCAGTCTGCTGGCCCGCTGCATGATCTGGGGCAGGAAACTGCCGCCGTGGCTTGAGGTATGCAGCACAATGAGAATGGCGGCGTCCAGGTCCTCCGGCAGTGCGCGCAACAACTGCTGCAGCGCTTCTATGCCGCCCGCCGACGCACCGATGACAACTATGTCGTGATTAGGCATTGACCTTTTCCTGATAGAACCCGCTGATGATGGGATGCCTGTGAGTCTTTCTTATTGCGCCATTGGCAAAAATAGACGTCGCGGGCGCATCCAAAACCGCCATGCATTTGAGAATATAATTCGTATTCCGGGTTTCCGAGAGGGACTTGGTTTTCCTCGTCATTGCTAGACGTGAAATCTAGATAGAAACCCGTGAGATAAAGACTCAAACCGTTTCGATGCCGAGGTGCAACTGCAATGAGTGCAGCCAAAAAGACCAACAAGAAAAACAAGAACGGAGCCAACCACCGGCAATCGGGCGGCGACGCCAACCACGGAGGCCCACTTCCGGTTGTAGGAGTCGGAGCTTCCGCAGGCGGGCTGGAGGCATTCACTTCGCTATTGAAGGCGCTCCCGACCGAGCTGGGGATGGCATTTGTTCTGGTTCCGCACCTCGACCCCTCCCGCGAGAGCGCGTTTACGCAGATACTCTCGCGCACCACTACCATGCCGGTGGTCCAGATCACGAATGGAATGCATGTTCAACCGAACCGGGTTTTCATCATTCCTCCCAATTGCGAGCTCAAGATTTCGCAAGGGACCCTGCATATCAGCGACCGCTAGGAAACCCACGCAGGTAACACGACCATTGATACATTCATGCGCTCACTTGCATCGGATCAAGGCAGTAATGCCATCGGCGTTATCCTTTCCGGAACCGGAACGGATGGAACCGCGGGCCTGACCGCGATCAAGGGCGAGGGCGGAATTACTTTCGCCCAGGAGCCGGAGTCGGCGAAATACGATGGCATGCCGGCAAGCGCCATCGCCGCGGGTGGAGTCGACTTCGTATTGTCGCCGCAGGGCATTGCCCAAGAATTGGCTCGCATAAGCCGGCATCCCTATTTAGCCGGTCCTCAGCCTGAGCCCATAGAGCCGGCGGAGGAGCGGGAAGGCGAAAGCTATATGTCGCAGGTGTTCCGACTGTTGAGGCGCGCCACCAAAGTCGACTTTTCCGAATACAAGCCGCCCACCATTGGCCGCCGCATCAAGCGCCGCATGGTTCTTCACAGAATGGACAAGCTCGCCGATTACGTCGCGCTCCTCCATGGTGACCGCGGGGAGGTCAACGCGCTTTACCAGGATCTTTTGATCAACGTGACCTCCTTCTTCCGCAACCCAGAGGCCTTCGAATCACTCAAGCAGATCGTTTATCCGGCAATTCTTCAGACCCGCGGATATTCGGCCGCCCCCATCCGCATATGGGTGCCGGGCTGTTCAACCGGCGAGGAGACTTACTCCCATGCCATGTCACTGGTTGAGTTTTTGGGAGAGAAACGGACTGAAGTTCCAATTCAGATTTTTGGCACTGACCTGAGCGAAACCGCCATTCAGCGCGCCCGCGCGGGCATGTACAAGGAAAGCATTGAAGCCGACGTAAGCCCTACGCGCTTGAGGCGCTTCTTTCATAAGTGTGACGGTGGATACCAGATAAGCAAAACCGTCCGCGACCTGTGCGTTTTTTCAACGCAGAACGTTTTCAGTGATCCACCTTTTTCCCGCATGGACCTGGTGAGTTGCCGGAACGTGATGATTTACCTGAGCCAGACGCTGCAGAAGCGCGTGATTCCGATTTTCCATTATGCGCTGAACCCAACCGGCTTTTTGATGATCGGCAGCACAGAAGGGCTGTTGGGCGCCGGATCGGAGTTGTTTGAAATGGCGGATAAGAAACAGAAGATTTATCGTAAAAAGTTGGTTTCAACTCCCGTGACCTTCGGCTTTTCCGTAAGCCATGCGGAGAAGGAATTTGGGGTGTCTGAGGCACCGACGCCGCCCGTGAAAGCGCCCGATGCACAGAAGGCTCCGCTGGAGTTGCAGCGCGAAGCGGACCGGCTTCTGCTGGCTCGTTATGCGCCGCCTGCGGTGGTGGTGAACAATCACTTGGAGATTATCCAGAGCCGCGGCCGCACAGGCACTTTCTTGGAACTCCCGCCGGGCAAGGCCAGTCTCAATTTGCTAAAGATGGCTCGCCCCGGCCTGCTGTTTGAATTGCAAAGCGCCATCGATGAGGCTCGAAAGAGCGCCGTCGAGGCACGGCGCGAGAATGTTCGCGTTGAAGGAAACGGAACTCCAAAGCTCACTACGTTGCGTGTAATCCCGTTCAGAACTCCGGTTCAGGACCAGCACAGTTATCTCATCGTCTTTGAGGCGGTCGTTCCCGAACAGACGGAGCGCGCGGATGCCTCCGCTGCGCCGTTGACTGACGCCGAAAGATCTGACCGCGACCGCCAGATAGCACAGCTTACGCAGGAACTCGCGGCAACCAAGGAGTACCTGCAGTCGATTATCGAAACGCAGGAAGCGACGAACGAAGAGCTGCAATCCGCCAATGAGGAGATTCAGTCCGGCAACGAAGAACTGCAGAGTACAAACGAAGAGCTGCAAACCTCAAAGGAAGAGCTGGAGTCGGCCAACGAAGAGCTGCATACCGTGAACGAGGAGATGCAGCATCGCAACGAACTGCTGACCCAGTTGAACAACGACCTTACCAACCTGCTCAACAGCGTGAACCTTCCCATGGTGATGATGGGAGCCGACCTCGGTGTGCGCCGCTTTACACCGCAAGCGACGAACACACTCGGGCTGATGGCCAGCGATGTGGGCCGGCCGTTGCCCCGCCTGAAGTTGAAGATTGACGCGCACATTCTCGAAAAGATGATGCTGGAGGTGATCCAGCAGGTCCAGCCCAAGCAGCAACAGGTGCAGGATCAGGATGGCAATTGGAACACGCTCCGCATCACGCCATACCGTACGCTCGATAACCGTATCGATGGAGTTGTGCTCACCGTGCTGGATAGCCAGATGATCGATGATTCCTTCCACGGCGGCAATTCGGACGGCGCAAAGCGGTCCGGGAAAAAGCCTGAGCCCAAGGAAGCGAAGAAGACGCGCCGGTGAACGCTACTGAACGGAGTGATCGGCGGCGCTGCGGCCCATGCGGACCATGTCTGGAAGGCCAACGCCATGGTATGCGTTGCCGATAAGGTGAAGGCCCGGCATTTCCTTTACGAGCGCGTCGAGTCTCTCAATGCGCTCGATGTGTCCCACCGCGTATTGCGGCAGTGACGATGGCCATTTCCGCACGATGGTGATGTGAGGCTGCGGCAAAGGACCAAGCGCTGCCGAGAGATGCTGGAGCGCCAGAGCAGCCAGTGCGCCGTCACCCTCATTCATGAGCGTCGCCGCTGATTCCCCGCCAAAAAAGGCCCGCAGCAGCGTGGCCCCGGCCGGAGCACGATCCGGAAATTTCTGGTCCACGAAGGTACAGGCCAGCAATTGCGCCTTTCCATTTTCTTCCCTCGGAGCGAGGTAGCCGAATCCGACCGGGATCTGCACGTCCGTCTTGAACGCCAGCGCAACGACTATGGCAGAGGTTGCGTCCATTGCCAGTAGCTGGTCAAAACTAGGCTCAAGTGTACTCAGCAAACGCCGCGTGATGTGCGCCGGAGTCGCGAGGATCACATCGTCGAATATTGCTTCTGTATCCGCTGTGCGGACACGCCATTGTTGGTAGCGCCGCGTGAGCCCGATTACCGGGTCACTCAAACGCAATTTCTCGCGCGGCAGTGTGGCCACCATGCGATTGATAAGCGTTCCCAGCCCCGAGCGCAGGGTCGTGAAGATTGGCCCATTGCTCTGAGCCGCGCCTGACTGGAGGGCGAAGAGCAGGCTCCCATGCTCGCGCTCCATCTCCACAAAAGCGGGCAGAACGGCGCGCGCGCTGAGGCTTTCGATGTCTCCGCCGAAGACCCCAGATAGCAGTGGGGCCGCGATCGTTTGCGTAACGTCTTCTCCAAAATGCCTGCGCACAAAGTTCGCAACAGATTCATCTTCGCGATGCGCGCGACCGTATGCCTTCAATTCCGCGGCCCTTCCCGGCTCTTGCGCGTAAGCCCGCTTCGCTTCTTCGCTGAAGAGAGGCGAATCCATGATCGCGTCGAGCTTTGTCGGAACCATCATTCTCATCCCTTCGGGCATGGGAAGAAGTTGTCTTCCGCGAAGCAAATAGGTGCGTCGCTGTTCGTCATTGGATGGAATGATTTCGACTTCGAGCCCCAGCTCAATCGCAAGCTCGCGCGCCCACGGCTTTTCGCTCACCCACGCGTCCGGACCGCACTCGATCACAAAGCCGTCCTTGCGCATCGTTTCCACAATGCCGCCCAACCGCGGAGAAGCTTCAAACAGTTCGAACTCTGCTCCGGCGTTGCGCGTAAGCTGATACGCAGCAGATAGCCCACTTAACCCGCCGCCGATCACCGCAACCCGCTTCATGATTCATCCAATCGCGCCAGCCCTTTGCGCGCCAAATCTGCGAGAGCTTCGATAAGGAGCGGCGACGTGTTCAGCGATTCCGGACGCAGCAGTTCGAGGCCGAGACCAGTGGCGAAGTTCCGGAACGCAATGTCGATGTCGTAGAGAATCTCGACGTGGTCGCACAAAAATCCGACGGGCTGCAGTATGACGCTGATTGCGCCCCGCTGGCGCAGACTCTTTAGCGTCTCCTCGACCGTCGGCCCAATCCATGGGCCTCCGGAAGCGCCCTGGCTCTGAAACGCAAAAGTCCAGCCTTCCGGCGTAAGGCCTACACGGCCGGCCACCAGCGCTGCAGTCTCTCGCGCCTGCGTTTCGTAGGGATCGCCCGCCGCGTCGGGGCCGGCTTGCAGTGTACGCGCAGGCACGCTGTGCGCCGTGAATACCACAGGGGTACCCGGTTTCAGCACCGCTCGCAACTTTTCCGCAAAAGCGTCTATGAGAAGCGGATGTGTGGCCCAGGCTTCGGTGAAGTCTACGCGCATGTTTCCAGCTTCAGCGAAAACAGCGCGGTGATAGAGTCCAACACTGGTCCGCGAATTTTGCGGCGCAAGGCAAATGGCGGAGCATCGCTTTATGCCGTCCGCGCGCATTGTGCGGATGGCGTCGGCAATGTAGGGCTTCCAGTTACGCATGCCGATGTACACCGGCATGCCCATCATCTCTGCGACTCTGCGCCCTTGCTCCAGAGTTAGCGATGTGAGGGGACTCGGCCCGATCAGCGAATACCTGTGCCGAATTTCTTCAACCACCGTCTCCGGCAGTGGACGCCCGCTCGTCACATTCCTCAAATATGCGGGGATCTCATCCAGAGCATCCGGCGTGCCGTGTGCCAGTAGCAGCACGGCGCTTGGTTCGCTCATGCGCGTCGCTCCGTCGCGTACTCCCTGACAAACTTGACCGCGGCCTGCGCGTTCTCGACTGGCGTCTCGGGCACGATGCCGTGGCCCAGATTAAAAATGTGTCCAGGCCTTCCCGCCGCTTCATCAAGAATGGCGTGCACGCGCTTACCTATCAACTCAGGATCGGCAAAAAGCGCAATCGGGTCCAGATTGCCTTGCACCGCGCAGGCATAGTCCAGTGTGTGCCAGGCGTTGCCGAGCGATACGCGCCAGTCCAGGCCGAGCACGTCGGCGCCGGTTTCGCGCATGGACGGCAGCAGGCTCGCGGTATCAACACCAAAGTAGATTACAGGCACGCCAAAGGATTGCACTTCTCGCACCAGTGACTTGGTGACGGGCAGCACGAACTCGCGGTAATCGGGAATACTGAGCGCTCCGGCCCAACTGTCAAAGATCTGAATCACGTCCGCGCCGGCCTCCACTTGCTGTCGCGCAAAATCGCGCAGCACCACAGCGAGTTTTTCCACGAGTCCGCGCCATGCATCCGGCTGGCGATACATCAGAGACTTGGTATGGACGTAGCTCCGCGAGCCGCCGCCTTCAATCATGTAGCTTGCAAGCGTGAACGGCGCACCGCAAAAGCCAATGACACCTAGCCTGTCCTTGAAATGTCCCGAGACGCGCTGAATTGCTTCGGACACATAGCTCAGTTCTTCGGCGCGGTCTGTGCGCAGCCGGGCGACAGCATCGGCGTTGCGAATGGGCTCGTGGATGACTGGCCCTTCGCCGGCCTGGAACTCGAAATCCAGCCCCATGCACTCCAAAGGAAGCAGCAGGTCGGCAAAGATAATCGCTGCGTCAACACCGAGCTTCTCCGCCGCCGTAATGGTGACCTCTGCGGCGAGCGCAGGCTGCTTGCAAATCTCAAGCAGGGAGTGGCGCTTGCGTACAGCCTGATACTCGGCCATGTAGCGTCCGGCCTGCCGCAGAAACCAAACCGGCGTGCGATCGACGGGCCGGCGCAGGCACGCGCGCACGAGCCGGGCCGCCCCGGTCATCTCTGATGTCTCATGCTTCGTCGACAAAGGAGTCACATCTGAGGGTAGCATTCGCGAGCGTCGATGGACCGATGCCTGCCCGCTTCAAAAGGTCAGTACCATATGCAGATACAAGATTCGGTTCGCCTGAGGAGTCGTGAACTGAGTAGAGGTCAGACTCGTCGACTGGCCGAAGATAGGAGAGCCAAGCACCCCCACCGGAAGGCCTCCGTTGGTCTGGTTGAAAACGTTCTGGGCCTCGAGGCCGAAATTGAGTTGATAACGCCGCGCAACCGGATCTTTCGCTTTGGCCTTCGCCGCCGAACCCGGAGCGACTTTGCTCGCCGCTGGCTTTTCCAGAGCGGGGCCGAAAGAAGTCGTCCTGGAGAGGGTCATGTCGAGCATTACGGTCGAGGGGCCAACTCCATAGTTCATGGGAATGATCGTCTGCCCCGGTATCGGGTTTGCATCAAAATTGCCCCACCTCGTGTGGTAAACGCTCGGTCGGCTCAGGTCTGTCGCAAACGCCGGACGATCGTTGAACTGCGAGTCGCCGTTCAGGTCCTGCCCAACGGTGATATTAAACGGGGCGTTCGACTGGATGATCGCAAACGGATCCAACTCGAATTGCAAGGGCAAATTGAGGATGGAGCCGAGATAGAGCCGGTTGCGGATGTCGTTGGAGGCCCGCCCATAGTCGGCATGCAGGTCGTATTGATTTGATGGGAAACTCGCCGCTCCTTGCGTGTCGCTCTTGCGTTTGCCTAACAGGTAGTAACCGTAGATGGTGACCGGTTTGGTGGTGAATCGCGCGTTGACGTAGAGCTCGTCGCGGCGGGATGCGCCCTCAGACTGGTACTCATAAATATTTTGCAGTGTGCCCAACGGGCGCGTGCCGCTGCCCGGGTCCGCGGGATTGTATGTGCCCGGCAGCGGCGCATTGATGTTGCGCGTGAGCAATTGATCAATTCCGCGCTCCCAGGTGTAGTCCGCATGCAGGAAAAAGCGCTTCGAGATCTGCCGCTCCAGGCCGACGGTGGTCCGCAGCAGAGAGGGCGCATGGACTCGCGGTCCGATCTGGTAGATGGTTGGCAGAGTGGCAGGGCCAAGCTCCCCCGGCGACGGCAGGTTGGGATAGAAATCAGGGTCCTGCACCACGTATTGCTGGTCGAGAACTCCATTCTGTCGAGCAGCGTTAAGCACCAGGTCTGAAGTGAACCGCTGATAAAAGAGTCCTGCACCTGCGCGAAACACGGCCAGAGCCGGCTTGCTGCCCTTTGCTCCAATTGCCCAGCCATAACTCAGTCGCGGGGCAAAGTCTGCGCGGTCGTGAATGTGGTTTTGCATCTCAAACCGGAATCCCGGCGTGAGCGTCATGTTCTCTGTCGGCTTCCACTCGTCTTCTATGTACAGCCCGAGATCGGCGAGATTGACGGAGATATTCGGCGTTCCCGCGGTGATGCTGAACTGGCTTGCACCTCCGCCTATAGCACGAATCTCCGCCGGACTGAGCCCATCTGCGATGCCCTGCTGCGTCGTTTCGTACGCCTGAATCGAGGAGAAGATGAATTCGCCGTTGAACCCCCCGGTTGAGCTGTTGCTGTCATCGATGTCGCGCAGCCGTCCGCCCAGGTGGAGCAGGTGCTTTCCAAATAGAAGGGAGGCGTCGTCCTGAACCTCATATTGGTACTGGTGGTCGGAAAGCCTTCCGAGATTGTTGCCGCCACCATTGAATGCGCCCTGGACGAGGATGCTGGTGCTGTCATTGCGGGATGTGGTGCTGTTGTCCAGCCGGATCCACTGGAGGCGCACAACATTCAGCGCCCGTGGCCCGAAGGTCTGCGTGTCGCCCCATTGGATTGTGTGTTCGGTATGACGTGTATCCACGGCCTGTATGGGCAATGAAAACGGGCTTTGCAGCAGGTTGTCCTGCAATTCCCGATCGAGGTCATATCGCAAGCTGAAGGTTTGAATCTTGCCCACTTGGAAATCGACGCGCGGCGCTATTTCGTACTCAAACTGTGGACCGTCCACCGTTTGCGTGTATGCGGAACCGGTGGAAGATGTGACAGCGTGCACGAATGACTGCGATCCAATGCTTTCCTCAGCTGCGCTCAGGAACCCTGAACTGGTCTTGGTGAGCGCCCCACTCACGCTTCCTTGGAAATAGAAAGACGCATACGGAGACTGTGCCGCGACATAAGGGTTTTGCGAGTTGAGGGACGAGTCTTCCCCAACCATTTCAAGGCTCCCTTGCAGCTTGTCGCTTCCAGGTTTCGTCACGATCTCGATCCGGCCATTTCCCGGAGCATCGTACGCAGCAGCGAATGGGTCCTGGTTCATGCGAATTTCCAGAATGGATGATTTCGGAGGCAAATGGTCCACCGTGAACCCATCGACGAAGAACTGTGAAGCCACGTCGGAGCCTGACATGATCTGTAATCGTTGCATCAGATCCCGCGAGTCGGTCGGGAGAGCGTCCAGATCGAACCCGCGCAGAATCACCGCTCCCAGATTGTGTTCAGGGCTGGAGTTCAACTCGTCATCAGACACCGATACCCGCTGGCGCTGAACCTGGATTGAGAGGCGAATTGCAAGGGTCAGCTGCTGGCTGGGCCCCAGAGTGACGTTGCGCTGGTCCTCGCGGAAGCCCTGAGCTTCCACCTTCAGGGAATACTCCCCAGCAGAAACGCCGTTGAACAGAAACTCGCCATAATCGCCTGAGGTCGTTGTGAGCGGGCTCGCCGCTGTGGCGCGAAGCGTAATTTTCGCATGCCGAACCAGTGCCCCGGTTGGGTCAGTTACTTCGCCGCGAATGGTTCCTTCGCCGGCCTGTTGTGCAAAGGCGGTCGCGACGACCGCGCAAAGGACAAGCAACAGGCTCGCGAGACCCAGACCGGCCTGGCAAACGCGACGGGGAAATGGATACATACGCTGTTTATCAGCAGCAGGGGGAAAATATATGGCGGAAAAGGTGGGGCATATGGGCCCTCTGTCTTTGTTGAAAACGTCCGGTACCCGTTGTCAGGGTGTTCCGGCTAAAACGTAACAATACCAAAATTTGTCAGAGTGGGCGGGGTATTCTGTTCGTGAACGAGTGGGCCGAACCCACTGAATCACATTCGGCATCTCCATTACAGTGAAGAGAAGATTCTATTGGATATGGTTTGTGGGCTCAGGGGTGTGGTTTTTTGATGCGGCCCTGAGTCTGCACGCCCGCGCCATAAGTTGGGGAGTGCTGGAAACTCTTATTTCCGCGGGGTTTCTGGCTATGGGAATGTATCTTCGAAAGCAGGGCTCCTGAGCCGCACTGCCGAACGCGGCTAAATTTTCAGCGTCCGCACGCTCGTGGCGTGCATCCATTGTTAGGTCCGCACTAAATTTGCCCTCGGTTTTCTCCAGACAACAGGCCACCATAAAAACTTAGGTGAATCCATGTACAAAGCCAAAGCATATTCCGCTGCCAGTGCAACGGCCGCCCTCGCTTCCACTTCCATCACGCGGCGCGAGCCCAGCGACCATGACGTGCAAATTGACATCCTCTTCTGCGGTGTCTGTCACTCTGACCTGCACCAGGTTCGCAATGAGTGGAGCGGCGTCATGCCGACCGTCTATCCCTGCGTTCCGGGGCACGAGATCGTAGGCCGGGTGACCAAAGTCGGGAAGGCTGTGAAGAAGTTCAAACCGGGTGACCTCGCCGCCGTAGGCTGCATGGTCGACTCCGACGGAACCTGTCCTGACTGCAAAGCCGGACTCGAGCAATTCTGCCCCAACCTCACACTCACCTATAACTTTCCTGACAAACACACCGGCGGAGTCACATACGGAGGCTATTCTGACAGCGTCGTCGTAGACGAGCGGTTTGTGCTGCGCGTCCCTGAGAACCTGGATCTCGCCGGTACCGCGCCTCTCCTCTGTGCCGGAATCACCACCTATTCGCCTATGCGCCACTGGGGTGTCACGAAGGGCAAGAAAGTCGGAGTCGTCGGACTCGGTGGGCTCGGCCACATGGCGGTGAAGTTTGCGCACGCCCTCGGTGCGCACGTAGTTGTATTTACCGGTTCACCCAGCAAGAAGGACGACGCCCGCCGTCTCGGCGCCGACGAAGTCGTGATCTCTCGCAATGCTGATGAAATGGCCAAACACGTCGGCAGTTTCGACTTTATTCTTGACGCCGTAGCTGCGGAGCACGACATCAACGCCTATATCAATATGCTCGCCCGCGACGGCAATCTAACCATGGTCGGCGCACCCGAGAAGCCGCTGCCCATCTCGGTCTTCGGCCTGCTCTTCAAGCGGCGCAGCTTTTCTGGGTCTCTTATCGGCGGCATCGCGGAAACCCAGGAGATGCTCGACTTTTGCGGCAAGCACAACATCACCGCCGATGTTGAAGTCATCCCAATTCAAAAAATCAACGAGGCCTACGAGCGCCTGCTCAAGTCCGACGTGAAGTATCGCTTCTCAATCGATATGGCTTCGCTGAAGTCAGAGTAAACAAGAGGGAGTAGGAACAATGCAGGCGCGCAAATTGGGAAGCAAGCTGGAAGTCTCAGCCCTTGGCTTGGGGTGCATGGGGCTGAGCTTTGGCTTTGGCCCCGCAACCGATAAGCCGGACGCTATAGCTTTAATTCGAACCGCATTCGAGCGCGGGGTTACATTTTTTGACACTGCCGAAGCGTATGGTCCGTTCACGAATGAGGAATTAGTCGGCGAGGCGCTCGCGCCTGTTCGCGATCAGGTGGTAATCGCAACGAAGTTCGGGTTCAAAGAGGGAATCCCGCAGCAGGGGCTCGACAGCCGGCCCGAACGCATCCGGCAGGTGGCGGAAGCCTCACTGAGGCGATTGAAATCCGATGCAATTGATCTGTTCTACCAGCACCGGGTGGATCCAAATGTGCCAATCGAGGATGTTGCCGGAACCGTGAAGCAGCTAATTACAGAAGGTAAGGTCAGGCATTTTGGACTATCGGAAGCGGCCGCGGAAACAATCCGGCGCGCGCATTCAGTTCAGCCTGTTACTGCGCTGCAGAGCGAATATTCGCTTTGGTGGCGCGAGCCTGAAAGTGAGATTTTGCCCACGCTGGAGGAACTGGGAATTGGTTTTGTGCCCTTCAGCCCGCTCGGCAAGGGCTTTCTCACCGGCGCGATCAACGAGAACACGAAATTCGACAGCAAAGATTTTCGCAACGTTGTTCCTCGCTTTAATTCCGAGAACCGCAAGGCCAATCAGACCCTGGTGGATGTGCTCGGGGAACTCGCGGCAAAGAAGAATGTGACCCGCGCACAAATTGCAATCGCATGGCTGCTTGCGCAGAAGCCGTGGATCGTTCCCATACCCGGCACAACTAAGTTGCATCGGCTGGAGGAGAACCTGGCTGCTGCTGACGTGGAACTGAGCACGGATGATTTGCGCGAGATCAACCAAGCGCTTTCAGAGATTGAAGTTCAGGGAGCGCGCTATCCAGCGCAATTACAGGCGATGGTGAACCGCTAAACGCGCAAAGAGGGAGACACAGTATGGAGATCAAGAGAATCGGCTCACAGCCTTCCAGCAAAGGCCCGGCTGACTGGTTCACCGGAACTGTGCGGATCGATCCACTGTTTCAAGCAACAGAACCTGCGCGTGTGGCTGGAGCAAGTGTGACGTTCGAGCCAGGTGCGCGGACCGCTTGGCATTCACATCCATTGGGTCAGACACTCGTCGTCACATCCGGCCTGGGGCGCGCGCAACGATGGGATGGGCCGGTGGAGGAGATCCGCCCCGGTGATGTGGTTTGGATTGCGCCGGGCGAAAAGCATTGGCATGGGGCTGCGCCGACAACCGCGATGACGCATATCGCCGTGCATGAAAGGTTGGACGGCAAAGCCGTGGACTGGATGGAGCAGGTGAGCGACGAGCAGTACGGAGGTTGAACGCGAACCTTTCTGCAGCAAGCGCAAAAGCGGGCGATGAGGTTTTCCTCAATCGCCCGCTTTTTTCCCGGCGCTATGCTCCCGTTGGCGCTGATTTTCCCTGCGGTGGACGCTCATTTTCGACGATTGAAATGCACTGCTCGAAAATATCCATCGCAATATCTGCCTGATGCTCGTTCACAATCAGCGGAGGCGCCAGCCGGATCGAATTTTCCCCGCAACCCAGAATCAATAGGCCGCGCTCGAATGCCAACTCAACGATCCTGTCGCGCCATGCGCCTGCAGGTTTGCGGGAATCCTGGTCCTCGACGATTTCAATGCCGATCATCAACCCGCGCCCGCGCACATCGCCCACAATGGAGTGGTTCTTTGTCCACGGGCGAAGCCGATCCAGCATACGTCCGCCTACTTTTGCGGCATTACCCAAACCCTCACGTTCGATGATGTCCAGCGTCGCGAGCGCCGCCGCAATCGATACCGGATTCCCGCCAAACGTCGACGCGTGCGAACCCGGTTTCCAGTCCATGATCTCCGCGCGTGTCATGCACACGCCGAGCGGCATTCCGGAAGCGATGCCCTTGGCCATGCACACAATATCCGGCTGCACGCCGCTGTGCTCAATGGCCCACCACTTGCCCGTGCGGCCCGCACCGGACTGTACTTCATCCGCAACCAGCAGGATTCCATGCTTGTCGCAAATGCGCCGCAACTCTCTCATAAACACAGTGGGTGCCACAACATATCCACCCTCGCCCTGAATCGGTTCAACAAAGATCGCGGCGACTTCTTCGGGAGCCAATGTTGTCTTAAACAGCTTGTCCTCAATAAAGCGCGCGCATCCCAGCGCGAAGGCTTCTTCTTCCTGCGGTCCGCCGCTGCATCCGCGATACGCGTACGGATAGCGCACGTGGGTCACGCCGGGCACCAAAGGAGAAAACTTCCGCCGCTGCTGCGGCTTCGATGCTGTCAGTGACAGCGCGCCCATCGTGCGTCCGTGGAAGGCTCCGAAAAACGCAATGATGTTCTGCCTGCCAGTGTGGTACCGCGCAATCTTCAACGCGCACTCAATCGCCTCAGCGCCGGAGTTGCCGTAGTAAAACCGATGTGGCCCGGGCATAGGAGCGATCTTCGACAACCGCTCTGACAACGTCACCAGCGATTCGTAATAAAAATCCGTGCCTGACATGTGAATGAGTTCGGCGGCCTGGTCCTGAATCGCCTTCACGACCTCAGGATGACAATGTCCGGTCGAGGTCACGGCGATTCCCGCGGCGAAATCAAGGAACTCGTTTCCGTCCACGTCCTCCACGCGAACGCCCCGCCCGCGCTTCGCCACCATCGGATACGATCGCGTATAGCTCGGCGAAATCAGACGATCGTCTTCTTTCACGATTCGCTTGGCATTCGGTCCGGGGAGGGAAGTGCGCAGCTTCGGGCCGTACTTGGCGAGCATTTCAGCATTGGCTGAACCGGTGGCGATCTCTTTTGTAGCAGCAGTCATGGTTCTCTCCTTCGAAAGGTTGGGGTGCCAGGGTCGTCGTCCGTGTGAGACGTGTTCGGGCGAGAGAGTCCTCTTCGGGCACCGGACGCTGGGCGCTGACGGTTGGGAGTCGTCAGCCGGCGCGCGGCGGGCAGCGTTGACTAGTCGCTGCCGAAGAGGCTAGGTCGCGTGCGGGTAGGCAGCACGCGCAGATGCTTGCGAGGCGCAATCGCGCGCACAAATGCCCGGTTCCAGCAATGGGGCGAATTGGCGTACGCGGCTCGCATCTGCCTTTGAGCATAGCACGGGCGACTAAGAATCGGTTCTTAAGTGGTGCTGGTCTGTCCACGATACGATAGTGATGAATCCAGCAATGAGTGACCCCCGCGGCAAGCCTTCACAAGTTCTGATTGTCCTCGCACTCCTGACTGTGTACTTCTGCTGGAGCGCCACGTACACCGCCATGAGCATCGGCGACACCATGCTTCCGGCCACCATCTTCGCTGGCGTGCGCATGCTCATTGCCGCCGCCATTGTGCTGGGATTCTGCGTTCTGCGTCGTCGGCGCGTCCTCTATGAGCGCGCTGTTATGGGCCGCCTTGCGCTGCTTGGCGTCATGCTGCTTTTCGGCGGAAACATCGGCCTTGTGTGGAGCGAAAAGTACCTGCCCAGCGGGTTAGCCGCGCTCATCGTCGCGGTGGTGCCGCTTTATGTCGCGGTCATCGAACTGATGTCGCCCCGGGGCGACCGCCTCCGTCCGCAAGGATACTTCGGCCTCGCGCTGGGCTTCTGCGCGCTCATCGCGCTGCTGTGGCCGAGTTTGCGCGGCGGCCTGGCAGAGCACCCCATGCAGATTCTTGCCGTTATTGCCATTCTGCTCGGTGCGCTTTCATGGGCCGCTGGCTCTATACTTTCCCGCCGCATGAATCTCCCTGTCGATCCGCTGGTCGCCGCCGGATGGGAGATGTGCGCGGCTGGCATTACCAATGTATTTTTCGCAACTGCCTTCTGGCGCTGGCCCCACGCCGTATGGAATTGGAGCAGCGTCGGCTGTGTTGGCTATCTGGTAATCTTCGGCTCTCTCCTCGGATTCAATTCCTACATCTGGCTCATTGCGCATGTGCCGGTTTCGAAGGTTGCAACCTACGCCTATATCAATCCCCTGATTGCCGTGGTTCTAGGGGCTCTTGTGCTGCATGAAAAGCTTGTGTCAACCGAGTACGTCGGGATGGTCGCCATCCTTATATCCGTGGCCCTGGTTACGTCATCCAAACTCACCCGGGTCGAAAGCACTGCACCCGAGGTTGCGACAGTGGAGTCACAGGCCTAGCGACTTCCGTATCAAAGCGAGCACCTCGTCGCTCTCCTTGCCCTGTTCTCGCAGCGTTCGAATCGCCAGTGCATCGTGCCGCTTCGCCAGCCGCTCTCCTTTCGCATCAGTCAGCAAGTCGCAGTGATACCAGTTCGGCGCCTCAAGCCCCAGCGCACGGTACAGCAGAAGCTGCCGCGCTGTGGATTTGAGCAGGTCAGCCCCGCGGACCACTTCCGTAATTCCCATAGCCGCATCGTCTGCCACACACGCGAGCTGGTATGAGGGAACATCGTCCTTGCGCCATACCAGGAAGTCCCCAAAATCCTGTCCGGCCACAAATCGTTGTTCGCCGAAGTGTTCGTCCATAAATGCGATCACTTCATCATCTGGAACCTTAAAGCGCCAGTTCACGCCGGAAGACTGCTCCGACAACATGGTCGCTGCCGCTCCCGCCTGCGGTCGACAGGTTCCCGGATAGTTCGGCTCGTCATCCGCGTTCTCATGCGGAGCGCTCGCAGCAAGCGCCAGATCTTTCCGCGAGCATTTACATGGATAAATTGAGCCGATATCGCGCAGCCTTCTCCACACCTTCAGATAGTGGTCCCCGCGCTCGCTTTGCGAGTAAGGCCCGTAATCGCCGTCAGCATCAGGCCCCTCCTGCCAATCGATGCCGAGCCAGCGCAGGTCTTCAATCATCGCCAGGTAGAACTCCTGCCGCGACCGCTGTTGATCAAGGTCATCATTGCGAAGAACCAAAGTGCCATTCGCGTCACGCGCTCGCGCTGCCGCCACCAGAAACGTGGCGGCGTGGCCGAGGTGCAGAAGTCCTGTGGGAGATGGCGCGAGACGTCCGCGATAAGCCATAACTCATTATGGGCAGAGACGGTCTGGAATAGCGAAAACGCGAAAAAACTGGAAAGCGGACCCTGTTTTCCACTGCCGTATTCTCCTTTTATTCGCAATGCCGTAGACTTTGCCAACCCAGATATCGTCGAATTTTCAATCAGATGGCAAAGCAGCGGCGTTGCGGGTCTACTCCAGAAGAAACCCTCGCGACCTCGCCGCCTTCTTAGTAGAATGTAGGAGTCGCAGATGCAGTGGTTTGGAAAGATGCAAGAAATTTTGGTACACCTGTCGCACTTGAGCGACTACCTTCCGGCGATCTTGATTACGCTGGCGGTAGCGGTGCTCATTCTCTGTGCGGTGGGGTGCATCTGCGAGCCCTGTGAAGAGAAGGACGACATCTTCCACCACGAAGTGATCTAGTCTCCAGCCGAGTTCTTCTCATTCCTTCTCATATCCATCATTCGCAGGTATCGCAGTCCCGCGTGAGCCTTCCGCGGCAAGTCCCTTTTATAATCCCACTCGATGGAAAATCGAGATAACGCAATCGCCGAACTGGCTGAGCGCAATCGCTGTGCGGAAGAAAGCGGCGGCGAGGAGCGACGCAAAAAGCAGGCAGCTCAGGGAAAGCTCTCCGCCCGCGAACGCATCGAGCTGCTTCTTGACGAAGGCACCTTCGAGGAAACCGACAAATTCGTAACCCACCGCTGCACTGACTTCGGAATGGCGGAGAAGCGCATCCCCGGCGACGGATTCGTGACCGGCTATGGGCGTGTCGAGGGCCGGACAGTTTTCGCCTTCGCCCAGGACTTCACGGTTTTCGGCGGCTCCCTGTCCGAAGCAAACGCCGCCAAAATCGTCAAAATCATGGACATGGCAATGCGAGTCGGCGCTCCTATCGTTGGCCTGAATGACTCAGGTGGCGCGCGCATTCAGGAGGGCGTAGTTTCGCTCGCCGGTTACGCCGACATCTTCCTCCGCAACACTCTGGTCAGCGGAGTCATTCCGCAAATTTCGGCCATCCTGGGCCCCTGCGCCGGCGGAGCTGTCTACTCCCCGGCAATTACCGACTTCACCCTGATGGTCGACAAGACTTCTTACATGTTCGTCACCGGCCCTGACGTCATCAAGACCGTTACCCATGAGGAAGTCACCAAGGAAAAACTGGGCGGTGCCACCACGCACAATGAAGTCTCCGGCGTCGCACACTTCATGGCCCACGACGACCGCGAGTGCATCGCCATGGTGCGCGAACTGCTCAGCTTTTTGCCATCCAATAATCTCGACGATCCACCCCGCCGCCCGTGCGCCGATCCCATAGATCGCGCGGATAGGGAACTCGACACGATCGTCCCGTTTGAATCCAACCGGCCCTATGACATCAAGCTGGTCATCGAGCGCCTGGTCGACGACGGCTACTTCTTCGAAGTCCACGAACACTTCGCCCGGAATATCGTCGTTGGATTCGCACGCATGAATGGCCGCCCCGTCGGAATCGTCGCTAACCAGCCCGCCTTTCTCGCAGGCGTACTCGACATTGACGCCAGCGTCAAAGGAGCGCGCTTCGTTCGTTTTTGCGACGCCTTCAACATTCCGCTCATCACGCTCGAGGACGTGCCCGGATTTCTTCCCGGCACACAGCAGGAGTACGGCGGAATTATCCGCCACGGTGCCAAGCTGCTCTTTGCCTTCGCCGAAGCCACAGTTCCCAAACTCACGGTCATCACGCGCAAGGCCTACGGCGGCGCTTATTGCGTTATGAGCTCCAAACACATTCGCACCGACGTCAACCTCGCATGGCCGACTGCGGAGATCGCGGTCATGGGCCCCGAAGGCGCGGTCAATATCGTTTATGGACGCGAGCTCGACGAAACCCTCAAACAGGCGGAAGCTGACGGACCGCTCAGCGAAGAAGCTAAGCAAGAGTTGCTCGCCGCCGCCCGCGCGGAAAAAGTTCACGAATTCCGCGAACAGTTCGCCAACCCGTACATTGCCGCCGAGCGCGGCTATGTAGACGCGGTTATCCTCCCGCACGAAACGCGTCGCCGCCTCATCGACGCGCTGGAAATGCTCGATGGCAAGCGCGACAGCAATCCACGGAAGAAGCACGGCAATATCCCGCTATGAGTTTTCCCATAAGCGCGTCGAGTGCCGAGCATTACACCTGGGGCGGCGCATGCGACGGCTGGCACCTTGTCCGCGACGAAAGCCTGAGCATCATTGAAGAGCGAATGCCGCCCGGCTCCCATGAGCAGCGGCATTTTCACACTCTCTCCCGGCAGTTCTTTTATGTCCTTTCTGGCGAACTCACAATGGAACTCGCTGGCCACAACCATCATCTCGCCGCCGGGCAGGGAATCGAGATCAATCCAGGCGACCCGCATCAGGCAAGAAATGAAAGCGAAAATGACGTGCGCTTTCTCGTGATTTCCAGCCCGCCCAGTCACGGAGACCGGCAACCCGTATAGCAGTTCTATATTCAAAGCAGAAATACTTCAGCGAGGTAGCTATGACTCCATCCAACAGGAGAATCCCTCTGCCGCGCAGTGAGCGCAAGGCTCCGCCCAATGCCAGCGACGCCGGACGCACCGCGTCTCAGCAGATACTCAGCGTGTCGGTCATCGTTCGCCGCAAGACACCGCTGGATCTCGCAAAACTCAAGGGACGCACGTTGTCGCATAGTGAATTTGCGCAGAAGCACGGCGCCGACTCAGCAGACTTCGATAAGCTCCGCCAATTTGCCCACCAGCACGGTCTCTCGGTTGATGAGTCCGCGTCCAGCCTTGCCCGCCGAACCCTCGTGCTCCGAGGCACCGCGGCAAATCTGGAAAAAGCCTTTGGCGTGGAGCTGCACGACTACCAATCCCGCGATGATTCCGGATCCTTGCGGTTTCACGGCTTCACAGGTGCCATTTCGCTTCCCGAAGCTCATGCGGACTTGGTCGAAGCGGTGCTTGGCCTTGACGGAAGGCCCGTGGCGAAGCCACACATACGCTTTCTGAGCGCGACCGCAAAAGCCTCTGACACGAGCTACTCGCCCCTTCAGGTCGCCGCTTTCTACAACTTCCCCTCCGGCGTCACCGGCTCCGGCCAGACCATTGGCATTATCGAACTCGACGGCGGCTACCAGCCAAGCGATATTTCTACTTACTTCGCTGGACTCAATCTCACTCCACCCACCGTTGTTGCCGTTTCAGTCGATGGAGCCGCCAACGCCCCAACCACGCCCAACAGCGCCGACGGCGAAGTCGCGCTCGACATTGAAGTCGCAGGAGCCGTCGCACCAGGCGCGAAGATCGCAGTCTACTTCGCTCCCAACACCGATCAGGGATTCATCGACGCCATCACCACCGCTGTCCACGACACAACCCATAATCCGTCGGTCATCTCCATCAGTTGGGGAGGCCCGGAACCAAGCTGGGCGCAGTCCTCACTCACGGCGCTCGACAACGCCTGCCAGTCGGCGGGGGCTCTCGGCGTCACCATCACCGTCGCCGCTGGAGACAACGGATCGAGCGACGGCGCCTCCGGCAACAACGTCGATTTTCCCGCCTCCAGTCCCCACGTCCTCGCCTGCGGTGGAACCAGGCTCGAAGGCAGCGGCACAACCATCTCCAGCGAAGTAGTGTGGAACGACGGCAGCTCAGGCGGAGCTACCGGCGGCGGCGTCAGCAACAATTTCCCGCTTCCAGGCTGGCAGGCCAAAGCCGGAGTTCCCGCTCCATCCAACTCCGCCGGCGGGCGAGGCGTACCCGACGTCGCCGGGGATGCTTCACCGACTACCGGCTACAACATTCTCGTCGATGGCTCAAAGCAGGTCGTCGGAGGAACCAGCGCCGTAGCTCCGCTCTGGGCTGGACTCATCGCGCTCGTCAATCAGCAGAGAGGCAGCGCCGCTGGCTTCATCAATCCCACACTGTATGCGAATGCGGCGGCATTCCACGACATCACGTCCGGCAACAACGGAGCGTTCAAAGCGGGTCCCGGATGGGATGCCTGCACTGGTCTCGGCTCACCCATCGGAACAAAGGTCGCCTCGGCGTTGGGAGCAAAAGTGAAAAAAGGGAAGAAGAGCAGTCCGGGCGGAAAACGCAAGCGAGCCAGCTAAACTGCGCGAGTCACGCCAGCTTCTCTTCAGCATCCCGAGTCGCCTCATAGATTTGGTCGAACGACTCAACGGCGTACAGCACCTTTTGCATCTCCGATACGAGGAATTCCTGGTCGAGAACCTGATCCAGATTGAAATCTCGAATCTCCGGCCCACTCCCGGTCTTCGGGCCCTCAATCACATAGGTTGACTCGCCATGTGACGAAATCAAGCCGCTACCATACAGCTTGATCTTCCCGTTCTGCCGGATCACGCCAAACTCCACCGTGAACCAGAACAGCCGCCCCATTCGCTCCAGCTTGTCCTTATCGGTAAGCTTCGCGCACACCTTGCCGTAGTGCGCCAGAAAGTCGGCAAACACGGGATGCGCATGCATCGGCACATGTCCAAACACATCATGAAAAATATCCGGCTCCGGCGTGTACTCCAGCGAGTCCCGGCTCCGCAGCCACGTCGTCGTCGGAAACTTCCTCGCCGCCAGCATCTCGAAGAACGCATCCGGCGGCAGAAACCCGCTCACAGGCGTCGCATTCCAGCGCGTCCGCGGCTGCAGCCGCTTGTTGATCTCTGTCAGATTCGGAATCGCGTCCTCACGCAACCCTATCTGTTCAAATCCGTCCAGGTACTCCGCGCACGCATGCTCCCTTAGCTGCGGCATCCGCCGGCTGACGAGCTCAGCCCAAACGGCATGCTGCTCCGGGGAATACGCCGCCCAGTCCTGCTCAATCAGGAAGGGTTCGGCGACAGTAAGTTGCGCGGCTTGGGGATCCATCTGCGTTCAGCTCCGGAAAAACTCTTGAGCATGGCATCGGGCGAGGACGGGTGTCAAATAATGGATGGTCGCGTCCACCGTGCCGTGTCGACGCTCTCGAAAGAAAGCCTTTCCGGCCAGGCTGTTAACTAGTTTGTACTATTTTCAGAAATGAATTACCAAAGTTTCATTGTATCGGGTACGCAAGTCAGGTATGAATGATACGGTTCGTCTTATAAGCGAAAATTCTCAGTATTCCCGGCCATGCACCGGGAACACTTTGTAGCGCAAGATGTGCGATGGCCTGACCGCCTGGTATTCCCCCCAGGGTTCGCACAGTCCCGGATTTCTGAAGAGTCGCGTCGCAGGAGCAAGCCATGAAAGTCTTTCGTGACGAAAACGGGCAAATGCTGGTATTCACAGCACTTACTATGACGGTATTGCTGGGCTTCCTTGCCCTTGCCACCGACGTAGGCACGCTGTTCCGCGCCCGCCGCCAATTGCAAATTGCTGCCGATGCCGGTGCAACCGCCGCAGCCATGGATCTCATGTACGGCAACACGACCACTCAGGCAACCACTGATGCCAAGGATGCCACTGCGGCAGACGGCGCTGTCGACGGCACTGGCGGCACGGTCGTCACTGTCAACATCAAGCCGCAAAACGGATTCCACACCAGTGTTGGTTATGCCGAAGTCTTGATTACCCAGCCGAACCCGACTTTCTTTCTGCGGCTGTTCGGCCGGAACACCATGACCATCGGAACCCGCGCCGTTGCCGGGTCCCCTGGCTTCGCAACCAACTGCATCTTTCTGATGGATCCCACGGACTACGATTTCAAGGTACAGGGGTCCTTTAAGCTGAACGCGCCCGGATGTGGCGTATACGTCAACTCGAAGAATTCGCAGTCTGTACTGTCCGCCAGCGGCGCTGGCGGCGGATTAACAATCGATTCGCCTTACGTCACTACGGTAGGTGGAGGCCCGTCAAGCCTTGGCGGAGCCCCTATTTTCACCTACGCCGCTCCGGAAAGCCCTCCCAATTTGCAATCAACCGGGTTTGGTTCGAGCGATTGCACGTCGACCCCAGCACCTCCATATAAGAACAACACCATTAACGCCGGCGGCGGTGTCGCGTGTTTCACCGGCACCAATGTTGACATCACAGGTTTGACCCTTCAGGACGGGGTTTTCCTCTTCGAAAATGGTGTCCAGGCTGGTAACACCGGCGGCACCACGACCGTCAGCGACGCCACCATCGAGGTTTCCGGGGGCTCATTCACGCAAAACTCCAATTCGCTTTTGAACATCAGCGCTCCTCAGCCCTCCAACAAAACCTGCCTCACCTGTGTGGACGATTTTTGCGGTCTCAGCGGCACTTGCCTTAATTTCAATGCCGTCGGGCTGTTGGTGCCGTCGTCAAACACCACCTATAACAGCACACCGTGCGCGTCCTCTTCGCCCGGCAACGGCGCGGCAAACGGTACGCTCCAGGTGCAGTTCGGCAGCAACAATCAGTTATTTGACGGCTATATTGTCGCTCCGAATGCCGATATCTATCTTCAGGACAACGGCGGTGGAACCACGTATTCGGGTATCTATGCCGCGTGCATGTTTGGCAAGTCCTCAACCGTAAACATTCCCAGCTACAACGTCGAACACCCTGCGACCACGCCGCTCAGAACCGTGGCGCTCGTCGAGTAGCGAAAGGAAGCACGATCATGAGCCGTCTGAAATCTTTGTTCCGTCGTCAGTCCGGCCAGAGTCTGGTCGAGATCGCCGTCACCATGCCCATTCTGCTCATTCTGCTCGTGGGCGGAGCGGAGCTCGCGCGGCTTGCATATGCTTCGATTGAAGTCACCAACGCCGCAAAGGCAGCCGTGCAGTACGGCGACCAGAACTCCGCCTATGCATCGACAGATAACAACGGAATGCTGATCGCCGCGCAGCAGGATGCCTACCAGCTTTCCGGTCTTACGCTGACCTCGTCTCTGCAGTATCAATGCTCCAATGCTCCGGGCACATTGATCACGATAACCAACACCAGTTGCACGGGCTATCAGATCGAGCAGATCCTCACCGTCACCACAACTGCGACGTTTGACCCGCTGATTCATCTCCCGGGTCTGCCCAACACATACACCCTCACCAGCACGGCAACGCAGATGGTCTTGGAGTAACACCGCATGAGACTCCTCAAGCTAAAAGACGAACAGGGTGGCACGCTGGTTGAAACCGCCATCGCGGCAACCGTGATGCTCGGTGTAATCTTCTCGTTTTTTGAGTTGTTCATGGCGTTCTACGCCTACCACTACGTCTCCTATGCCGCCCGCGACGCTGCCCGCTACGCCATCGTGCGCGGATCTGACTGCTCCACCGATAGCAAGACCATGACAGATTGTGATGTCACTCAGACCGAGCTCCAGACCTATGTACAAGGGCTCAATTTCCCGGGCATCAACGCTAACGACGTAACCGTTGCGCTCTCACAGCAAACTGCGGTGTACACCGAAACTGCTACGAGCGTCACTACAAGTTGGTCTCCTTGTACTGCGAATGCTGGCTGTGACGCGCCTGGAAATGCCGACACCGTAACTGTGACCTACGCATTTCCTCTCAACCTGCCATTCTTCGACAATAAATCGTTGAGCTTCAGCAGCACATCGCAAATGGTGATCTCACAATAGCGCGCTTCCAGAGATCAGTTGAGGGAGCGCTCCAATAGAGCGGCTCCAGAGTTGCTACAGGCCGTTACGATTTCAGGATGCGGCTCATTCATACGGAAAGATCCTCATCGCCACGGCGGCTTCCGGATGTAGCAACTCTGAAGCCGCTCGCAGTACACTTTCATCTCCGCACCCTTAAGCTACGCGGCACATCTATACCATTAGATCTGCCATGCCTGACGCAGCGCGCTTCCCCCGAACTCCGCTCTCGGTTCTCGACCTCGCCCACGTGCGAAGCGGCGGAGCCATCGCTGAGGCTTTCCGCAACACCGTCGATCTCGCACGCCACGCCGAGAGTCTCGGGTACAAGCGCTTCTGGCTCGCCGAGCACCACAACATTCCCGGAATCGCTTCCGCAGCAACATCAGTGCTAATCGGCCACGTCGCCGAGGCAACAAAAACCATCCGCGTCGGCTCCGGCGGAATCATGCTGCCCAACCACGCTCCGCTTGTCATTGCCGAACAATTTGGCACGCTGGAGACCCTCTATCCCGGCCGCATCGACCTTGGCCTCGGCCGTGCTCCCGGCGGAGATGCCTCCGCCGCCCGCGCTTTACGTACACGATCCAGTGACGAATTTCCCGCGCTCGTCGAAGAGTTGCGACGCTATCTTGGCCCGCGCCAACCCACCCCTGCCGTCGCAGCATACCCCGGCACGGACTCTAACATTCCCATCTGGCTCCTCGGCTCAAGCCTTTTCAGCGCAGCTCTCGCCGCGGAACTGGGTTTGCCGTTTGCCTTCGCATCGCACTTCCAGCCGCAGCATCTTCTCGAGGCGCTCGACCTCTACCGCCGCAGCTTCCGCCCTTCCCAAGTGTTAGACCGCCCCTACACAATGGCCGGCGTCCCCGTCATCGCCGCTGAAGACAACGACGAAGCCCGCCGCATCGCAACCAGTGCGCAGCAGGCATCGCTCAATCTCATTCGTAATCATCCCGGCCTATTGCCCGCGCCGCTCGCTTCTCCAGACCACCTCGACTGGAACAACTTCGAGCGCGCCGTCGTCGAAGCCCGAATGGCAGCCGCCATCGTCGGAGATCGAGAGCGCGTTCGCCAGGGCCTCCAGCTGTTCCTCGATGAAACACACGTCGACGAACTGATGATCGTCACTGCTGCATATGATCACGCTGCGCGGTTGCGCTCTTATGAAATCGTCGCGCAGGCGCTCGAATCAACTGCGCCGAGCGAAGCACCTACGCTGAAGTAATCCAGCTGTCGCGGGAAATTCGTTCCTTCACCTTGCACTTGTCAGACAGATGACTATACTGACTTCAAAGACGACGGAGAGCCTGAAGCGACTCTCCTCTTTTGTTTCCCGCAAGGAGCCAGCAAGTCACGGCTCATCACCGGCCTGCGGAAGAGCCGGAATAACTCAAATTTAGGCGGCTGCGGGTCTGCATTCCTGCGCTGCCCCGTGTTTGGAATGGACGAGAAGACGCTTCCCCCCGAGATGGACCCTTATGAGTTCATCCTGGAAAATATCGACAGCGTGCCTCATCTCGAGGCCCTGGTGCTGCTTTGGAATAGCCGACCCGCAGGGTGGACACAAGACGAACTCGCGTCTCGGCTCTATGTCCCGCAGCAAAAGGTCGCTGATATTCTCTATGACCTCTTGCGCGTCGGGCTCATTGTGAAATCAGATGAAACGACCGTGCGCTACCGCTACCTCGCGGCTTCTGAAGGCCAGGACCGCCTCATGACCCAGGTTGACGCCGTCTATCGGCGCGACCTGGTACGAATTTCGACCATGATACATTCAAAAGCGTCCCCTGCTATTCGAGACTTTGCACGTGCATTTCGCTTTACAAAGGAGCGAGAGTAAGTGCAGCCCGCCCTCTACATTCTCACTGCCGTCACCACGCTCTTTTGCGCGGTTCTGTTGCTGCGAGGCTATGCGAATGGCCGCCGCCGGCTGCTGCTCTGGAGCGGCCTTTGCTTCGTGTGGCTCACCATTTCCAACATCCTCATGATCATTGACCTCATGGTGATACCGCAGGATCTGTATACCTACCGTCTTGCCGCATCTGCCATTGCCATGTTGTTGCTGCTCTATGGCCTCGTCTGGGAGAGCCAATGAACAACATCTTCGGCCAGGCCGTGAATCCACTCAGCCATCCCTACGCGGATATTTTCCTGCTCGGATTTATCGCTGCGCTCTCGCTCATCGCTGCGCTTTTCTTTCTTCGCTTCTGGTGGGCAACGCGTGACAAGCTGTTCATCTCCTTTGTCATATTTTTCGTCGTTCAGGGTTGCAGCGACGCAATGATCCTCTCCTACAAGCATCCCAACATGGGTCATCCTTGGCTGTATCTTGTGCGGCTGCTTTCCATCATTTGGGTGCTCGCCGCGATCCTCGCCAAAAACTACTCCCGAAGCTGAAGCATGACCCCTGCGGGACCGTTATCTGGCAGGGTACTTTGCTGCCTGTTTTTAACAACGTGTCCTCTTCCCAACGCCTTCCGCGCGGGTATATGTTAATGAGTCGTCTGGCGTGCCGAAGCGAATGTGACTTTGCTCCCGCGTTATGCGTCAAATTGACTGGAGTATTGATGTATGGCTACTTTGCTGCACCCTGAAGTCGCTTCGCAAAAGGACTTCCTTCCTCTTAATGGCACAGATTATGTTGAGTTCTACGTAGGCAATGCCCGCCAGGCGTCCTACTACTACAGGCTTGCCTTCGGCATGAGCCTCGTCGCCTACGCAGGCCCGGAAACCGGCTTGCGCGACCGCGCTTCCTACGTTCTGCAACAGGGTAAAGTCCGGTTTGTATTCACCACTCCGCTGCGCCCGGACGGAGAAATCGCCCACCACGTTCATCGCCATGGCGACGGAGTCCACGACGTAGCCCTCTGGGTGGATGACGCGACCCTGTCCTGGAAAGAAACCACCAAGCGCGGAGCGCGCAGTGTCGAAGAGCCGCACGAACTCAAAGACGAACACGGAACCGTCAAGCTGGCCTCCATCGCCACCTATGGAGACACGATCCACACCTTCGTCGAGCGCGCCAATTACAGCGGCCCATTCCTGCCCGGCTTTCGTGCAGAGCCTGAAGACATGCTCGCCCGCCCCATTGGCCTGCTCTACGTCGATCACATGGTTGGCAACGTCGGCTGGAACGAGATGAACCGCTGGGTCGACTTCTACGCAAACGTCATGGGCTTCTCGCTCTATCAGCATTTTGACGACAAGGACATCTCCACCGAGTATTCCGCCCTCATGTCCAAGGTCATGGCCAACGGCAACGGACGCGTCAAGTTTCCCATCAACGAGCCGGCCGAAGGCCGCCGCAAATCTCAGATCGAGGAATATCTCGAGTTCTACCATGGCCCCGGCGTGCAACACATCGCCCTCGCCACGCATGACATTCTTGCCACCGTTTCCAAGCTCCAGCAGCAAGGCGTGGGATTTCTCAAAGTCCCTCACACCTACTACACCGAACTGGAACACCGCGTCGGCAAAATCGACGAGCCGATCGTCGAACTCGAAAAGTTGGGCATCTTGGTCGATCGCGACGACGAAGGCTACATGTTGCAGATCTTTACCCGCCCGGTTGAAGACCGCCCAACGCTGTTCTACGAGATCATCCAGCGCAAAGGCAGCCGCAGCTTTGGCAAAGGCAACTTCAAGGCATTGTTCGAGGCCATAGAGCGCGAACAAGCCGAGCGCGGAAATCTATAGCTCTCTGCGCTGAGCTTCTCTAAATTCATAAAATGAAAGTAGAGATAAGTTTTTACGAAGGCGCAGCCCACTGCTGCGCCGTTCGTTTTTGCGAGCCAGCGGTGCGATTACAGCGGCTTCGGCTCAGGAACCGCCGCACGCGACGGACGCAAATGCGGCTTCGGAATCTGCTCCAGCGCCCACACATACACCACCAGCTCCCGGCTGTAGTGCAGCAAAGGCGCGGTGTCCGGCAGGGTAATCCCGTGCGCCGCCGGAAGCTCATTAATCTCAAACTCCGCCTCGGCCCGCTCCAGCGGCCACGGCAAATGGTGGATGTTCCCCTTGAACAGCGCGCCTCCGCGGTCAGCCGTGTACAGCGCATAGCGCTCTGTCAGGAACTGCTCCAGCCCGTATTTGTCCGCCGCCTGCCCCAGGCTGCGATACCGCACCCGCAGCCGCGCTGACGGCTTCACCAGCCGGCGCTCGCTGTTGTAGAGAAACTCCCGGTCGCCGACATGTTCAATGCTCATCTTTGACCAGTAATACGGCAGCTTGTACACCGTGCGCGCCGCGGCCACCGCCAGCGGATTTCCCGCGTCAAGCGAGAAGAAGTACACCCCCGCAAAGTTTGAGTGCGGCTCCCGCACATAGGTCCGCAGGTTCAGCTCCGGAAACCGCCTCGCCCCTGGAATCGCCGGCAGCCCCCGCGTGTGGATCTGGTCCATCCAGAACGGAACCACTCCCACCCACGCCGATCCTTCGAACGTATCCACGCAAAGGCCTTCCGGCACCAGGGGAGCAATCTCCGCCAGCGGAACCGGCCAGTGCGCAAACAGCAGGTCGTTCCATCGCTGGGTCATCACCCAATGCGCTGAAGGCAGCGGCCACGGCCGGTGCGATGTAGTCTCCAGAATCGACTTTTCCCCGCCGTCAGGTTGGTACAGCGGCCGCGGTGTAGCCCCATTTGTTTGTTGTGCAAGTCCGAATTGATAATGAGCAGCCAAATTTTCCAAAGGCCTCTATGGCTTATCCTGTTCCCGATGCCCGATAAAGTTGCCAACCCCGTCGATTCCCCAGAGTTGCCCCAGAACCAGACGGAAGTCTTTGCCGTCCACGGCGCTGACCCCGAAGTGCTGGCCTACGCCATGGCTAAGTACTCGCGCTCCGCTCTCTCCATGCGTGAGTCTCTAAAGGAGATAAGCAGCCAGCGCGCCGAGCAGTTTCTCAACACATTCTATTTCCAGTATGGACATCGCTCCATTGCCGACCTCGCCCATCTGGCCTTCGCCGTGGAACGGCTTTCTTTACTCGCAGCGATTGTACTCGTAGACGAGCAAAGGTGGGACGGCCAGGAGCGCTCCACACGTTACCAGAATTTCCGCAAAAGCGGCTGGTATATGCCTGAGTTCAGTCCCGACACGGCCGCCGCCGACGCCTTCCGCCACAGCGTCGAGGCTTCCTTCGCCGCATACCACGAAATCGCCGAGGGCACGCTCGAATCGCTCAAGGCCCGCGTCCCGCGCCCCGACGACATGAAGCCCGAAGCCTGGGAGCGTACTCTCAAGGCTCGAGCCTTCGACGTGGCACGCTACCTGCTTCCGCTCGCCACCAACACATCCCTCGGCCAAATCGTCAACGCCCGCACGCTGGAAACCCAGGTCTCCCGCCTGCTCTCCAGCGAATTCGCCGAGGTTCGCCAGCTCGGCGACAAGCTCCGCGCCGCTGCCAGCGGAGCCGCCTGGAACGTCCACACCGACGAGTTCGCCAAGCTCCAGCAGGAAATTGCCGCCGCCAATCCCGAGCTCGCCGACCGCGCCGCCGCCCTGCTCACCCGCGAAGTCAAAACCGCCCCCACGCTCGTCAAATACGCCGCGCCTAACGAATACGCCGTCACCACCAAGGGAGAACTCCGCCAGGCCGCTGCCGAGCTCCTCCGTCGCGAGCCCATCGAATCCTCGCCGGTAGTCGATCTCATCGGCGGAGACGAAACCCTCGAAGTCGAGCTCGCCACCACGCTGCTCTACGGAGCCAGTCACCACCCCTATCGTCAGATCCGCCGCATCGTCGACGACCTCAGCGAATCCCGCCGCAACGAAATTATCGCCCTCGGCGCGCGCCATCGCGGCAGGCACGACGAGCTGCTCCGCGAGTTCGCCGCCGGCCAGGCCCTCCGCTTCGACATCCTCATGGACATCGGCGGCTTCCGCGACATGCACCGCCACCGCCGCTGCGTTCAAATCCTGCAGGACTACACCCACCTCCACGGCTACGAACTTCCGCCCGATCTCGAAGAGGACGGCCCCGAAGCGAGCCTCGCTCCGCGCTACCGCGAAGCCATCGACTCCGCCCACGCCGCCTACGCCGCGCTTGCCGTCAGCCATCCTGAATCGGCGCAATACCTGCTGCCGCTCGCCACCCGCAAGCGCGCCCTCTTCAAAATGGACTTCTCTGAAGCCCTCTACATCTCCGAACTGCGCTCCGCTCCCCAGGGACACATCTCCTACCGCCGCATCGCCTGGGAAATGTACGAAGCCGTCCGCAAACAACACCCATCACTCGCCCAATACTTCCGCACCACCGACGTCCGAGAGCCTGTGGATGTGCTAAAGCGGTAAGGCTGCGCGAAATCAACGACTCTACAGGGCTTTTGCCACCGAGTTTCGACATCTCATCGAAAGGAATAGCTGTAGGCGGACCTTCCTGAACGGCCGGAGAGGAGCTTTCGAATACGAGCACTCTATCTCACCGGCGGTCGATACTCTTCGCGAAGCGTTTGTGGCGCGAGATTCAGGACGACGATGTACTCAATGGTGCGGCAGTTCTTGCATACTTCTTCTTGCTCGCGGTTTTCCCGGCTGTCATCTTTGTCCTTTCGCTGCTTCCCTCCCTGTCCATTCCCCACCTTCAACAGGCCATACTCGATCTTCTCCAGCAGATTCTGCCTGCGCTCTCCGCAGATTTCATCAAGATGACTGTCCGCTACGTCGCGTCCCAAGGCAGGGAAAAGTTGATGGCCTTTGGACTGCTCTTTACGCTTTGGTCTGCATCCACCGGCGTCTATTCGGTTATGGAGCAACTTAACGTGGTCTATCGAGTAAGGGACCGCAGGCCTTTCTGGAAGGCACGCGGGACCGCGGTTCTCTTAATGCTGTTGTTTGTTCTACTCACGATTGGTTCTCTCTCGCTGGTGGTCTTCGGAGGTACAGTTCAGGCGTGGATGGCGTCAATGATCGGATGGAGCCAGCCGTTACGCATCTTCTTCGCGACTCTCCGCTGGGTCATCCTTGCCGTCGCATTGTTGTTCGCTATTGCCGTGATGTACCGCTTTGGACCCGATGCCGCTTGTAGGTTCCGCTTTGTTTCACCCGGCAACGTGTTTGCCGCCGCTCTAATTGCCCTGGCCTCGATTGGCTTTCGATTCTACGTCTCCAGGTTCGGCAACTATAGCGCCACTTACGGCAGTTTCGCCGCTATGATCATCCTCATGCTATGGATGTATATGGCGAGCATCGCCCTCCTGTTGGGCTGCGAAGTGAATGCGATCCTGCATTCGGACAAGCCTTGAGAGTAGGCCAGGTGCCCCACGCGTCGCTTTTGAGATGTGCGCTGGGAGCAGGCTTATAATAAATCTTGTATAAACCTGAGAGATCAGCTACCCTGCTCACAATGGCAGATGGTGAAGAATCCTATGCACAGGCGGAGATTCATTTTGAAGGCGACTCACTTGAGGTGCTTTCGGGCTTTCCAGATGAGATCAGGCGCACCTTGGGATTCGCCCTGCGACAACTTCAACTGGGCCGGGAGCCGGCATGCCAGACCCGTCGGATGAGTTCCATCGGCGCGGGGGTTTATGAGCTGAAGGAAGCCGACGAAAGGGCATGGTATCGGGCCATTTACCTCTCGAAAATCGGCAATGTGATTCACGTGTTGCATTGTTTCGAAAAAGAAAGCCGGAAGACTGACCGGCGTGACCTTGAAATTGCGGCACAACGTTTGAAGTTAATCAGACAGCGGTTACAGGAGCAGCAAAAACATGAAAAGCACCGGCAAAAATAAGGCCACCCACGTCGTCAAAGGCAATATCTTCGACGCGCTCGGCTTTTCCGCGTCGGAAGCCAGCGCGCTCAAGATAAAAGCGGAAATTCTTTCGTCGCTCCTCGAGTGCATACGTGACAAGGGCTACACGCAGTCGCAGCTTGTCGACATCCTGG
>DASZAG010000213.1:0-6188 GCA_035945555.1 Acidobacteriaceae bacterium | reverse complement strand
ATTGCTCGCAGCCCACGTCACCACCTCCACCACCGCCGGGCGATCTTTGGTGAGCAAAAAGTGGCGCTCATCTTTCAGGCGCCGGAGCCCGCCGGGAGTGATGTAGTTTTTGCCCTGGGTTGCCGCGGGCTCCTCTGTTTTCGGTCTTCTCGTAAACCCTTTTCGCATCCCGCAGCATCCTCTGGCCCAACTGAGCTATGCACGCTTTTGCGGCCTGACCTATATTCTCAGTCCAATCTCAGGCGTGTGTCGTGTGAGGCCATTTACCAGCATCAGAGTCTCATAAATTGGCTTGTCAGGACGCGACCTTGGGCACGAAAGAGAAGGTCAGCTGTGACCTCGCTACCGCCTCCGCCCGCGCCCGCCGATGCTTCGGGAGTGACGCAATAACTCGCGCGGATCACGCTTCTGCGGCGCAGGTTCGCCCGCGGGCTCTTTACGTGTAGGTTCAGACTCCTCGGAAGCCGCAAGTCTGATCTTCATCTCGTCGATTGCTCCCAGGAGTTCCTCCGCGTCCAGGTCGCCGCTTGAATCCGCTTCGCCACTTTCCGCAGCCTCAAGAGCCGCCTGTTTCAGGCTGGCGTCGCAGGACTTCAGCAGGCGATGCAACATATTGGCCGTCTTGAGATTGATGCGCCCTTCGTTCAGGGCTTGCGCGATAAGGAAGTAATTATGAACCTGGCAGGCGTAATTGGTGGGGAATATGAGCGGCAGCGACGGCGGTGCGAGTTCGGCTTCAGCGGCCGCGACTGATTTGCGGACGACCTGGTGATGACGGCAGTAGTGTCCACCGTTGATTGCCGCCTGCTCGCACTGTTGGTCGCCGTCCAAAATGTACTTGCACAAAGGAACCATCGCTTCCCTCCAAAAACAAAAGGCGCAGCTTGATCTGCGCCTGCAGAACTATTGGCTATTGGCTGCTTCTAAAAAGCGAAGGGCGCAGCACTCGGCTGCGCCCACTAGACCTAAATCCTATTCCCTAAACCCTACACCCTGCCTTTCTTCACCCTATAAGTTCAGAATACCAACTTCAGAAAACTCAACCGCCATCCTCGATGAACTTTATTCGCCACAAAATCAGCAACTTACAAAATCACCCTCTTGACAAGCCCATTTCCACAGGCCTTCCCGCAACTTCGCCGATGGCTGCTTTGGCTATTGGCTATCGGGCTATTGGCTAAGCCGCTGGGCTGACCATTGACTTTCTCCTTGCCCCTTTGCCCTTTCCCCTTTCTTTTGTATGAAGTACAAATTCGACGAATCATCTTTATGTCAGCGGTTACACTCTAGAGTTGCTCTTCGGAGGTCTTCATTGAAAATTCGCTGGCTGGCTGGATCGCTGGTTGTGGCCTGTTCCTGCGCCGGGTTCGCGCAAGGCCCCGTTCTGCAGACCAACGTGGTGATGCGGCTGACCGTGGACCTCACCGATGCTCCAAGGAAGATCATCCACGCGGAGTTCACGCTGCCGGTAAAGCCGGGGCCGCTCACGTTGCTCTATCCCAAGTGGATCCCCGGCGAGCACGAGCCGGACGGGCCCATCAACGACTTTACCGGGCTGGTGATTACGGCCAACGGGCAGCGACTCGCCTGGGTCCGCGACGACGTGAACATGTTCGCCTTCCACGTCACAGTCCCGCAGGGCGTCTCCAGCATCGACGTGAAGGACGACTTCCTCGCAACAGCCGCAGCAACCGGATTTTCGGCCGGGGCTTCCACGAGCGCGAACCTCGCCATGCTGAGCTGGAACGAGGTGGTGCTCTACCCCGACGGATTGAAGCCAGGCGATGTGGAAGTGCAGGCTGCGGTGAAGCTTCCCGTCGGATGGCAGTTCGGCACGGCGTTGACGAAGTCGAGCGAGCAGAACGGTCTGGTAGAGTTCGAGCCCGTTCCCCTCAACATGCTCATCGACTCGCCGCTGCTGGCGGGCCGGTACTTCAAGGAGATCCCGCTTGCGACCGACGTGACCCCGAAGCACTACCTGGACATGGCGGCGGACGCTCCCGAAGACTTGGAGGTGAAGGACGACACGCTGAAGGCCTTCAGCAAGCTCGTGACGGAAGCAGGCGCGCTCTACAAGTCGCGCCACTACAACAGCTATCACTTCCTCGTGACACTGAGCGACCAGGTCGCGCACTTTGGGCTGGAGCACCACCAGTCAAGCGACGACAGAGTCAGCGAGCGGACGTTTCTCGACGACAACCTCTCCTATCTCGAAGCGGATCTGCTTCCGCATGAGTACACGCACTCGTGGAACGGCAAGTACCGCAGGCCCGCAGGTCTGAACCACGACGACTATAAGGACCCGATGATCGGGAACCTGCTGTGGGTGTATGAAGGACTGACCGACTACCTCGGCAACGTGCTGGCGGCCCGCAGCGGCATCGAGACGGACGATCAGTTCCGGTCGCAACTGGCGTCGACCGCGGCGACGATGGACAATCGCCCGGGTCGAACGTGGCGCGACCTCCAGGACACAGCAACCTCCGCACAGATCCTGTACGACACCGGCGAAGGCTGGGACAACTGGCGCCGCGGCGTCGACTACTATCCCGAAGGCGAGCTGCTATGGCTCGATGTAGACACGACAATCCGGCGCCTCACTCACGACAAGAAGAGCCTGAACGACTTCCTGGCTCGGTTCGAGGGAGTCGGTGGAAACACCGGCCCGGCTGTGGTTCCTTATGACTTCAACGACGTGGTCACGGGACTCAATGCCGTAGCGCCTTACGACTGGGCCAGCTTCCTGCGGGAGCGGCTGACCTCGAAATCGCCGAACGCTCCGCTGGAAGGGATCACCCAGGGTGGCTACAGGCTCGTGTATACAGATGTGCCGGGAGACTATGTGAACGCGCAGGAAGCATCTACAGGCGACGCGCTCGGGTGGTGGGCTGTAGGCATCAACGTCGCAGGGGATGGTCATATCAGCGACGTGCTCATGGGGTCTCCGGCAGACAAAGCGGGATTGGGACCCGGAATGCAGATGGTCGCGGTGAACGGTCGGCAGTACACGCCGCAGGCGCTGGGTATGGCGATCACAGCGGCAAAGGGAACTACGGAGCCAATCGAACTCATCGTCTCCAACACCGGCTACTACAAGGTGCTCAAAGTGGATTACCACGGCGGTCTGCGCTTTCCGCATTTGGAGCGCGTGCAGGGAACGCCGGATTACCTGGACGAGATCCTGAAGCCGATGACGAAGTGAGGACCTAAGAAGCGGGCAGCGTAACCGCAGGTGAAGGAAGCGGTACTTCGCGAGCAAAACTGCTGGACTCCAGATCGCGGCGTAGTTGATCAACGGTGGTGAACAGGAGCGCTTGCAGTCCCGCAGCGCGGGCTCCGGCGATGTTCTCGATCTTGTCGTCAAGGAAAAGAGCATCGGCAGGTGCGACTCCGAGCTTTTCGCAGGTGTGCAGATAGATGGCGGAGTCAGGCTTGGCGATACCGAGTTCGCAGGACCAGGTGAGATGGTGGAAGTGGGAAAGCCACGCGAGTTCCTGACACATGTAGGTCATGATTTCGCTGGTCATGTTGGACAAGATTGCGGTGCGCAGGCCGGCGTTTTGCAGCGCGACGACCCACGCCAGCATCTCCTCATTGACCGAGGTCCACATCAGGATGTCGGTTTCGATCAGCTGTTCGATTTGCTGCGGAGTGAACGTTACACCATTGTCGCCCGCGACCCGGGTCCAGAACTGCGGGCCGGTGAGTCCGAGGTCGTATTCATGGCGATGACGCCAGTAAGCGCGATCGAGCCCTTCGGCGGGCAAGCCGGAGATGGCGACGAGTCGAGCGTGGGCGTCGGGATCGGCGGGGTTGGAGAGGACCATCCCGTAGTCGAAGATCACGGCGCGAATCGGCATGATTTGATTATCTCAGCCGGTGCGGCAAGCCGTGTGGAAAGATGATGGCGATGATGAAGGATCTACGGTTCTCCTCGCGAACCGCATGGGACTTAGCTGAAACGGAGCTGACGCGTGCTGTGCGCGAGCGGCGCGCGGCGGGGCTTCCCATGTTGGACTTGACCGTTTCGAATCCGACGCGCTGCGGCTTTGAGTATGACGAGGCAGGGATTTTGGCGCCGCTGGCAAAGCCGGAGGCGATGGTGTACAGCCCCGATCCGCGGGGAATGACGGTGGCGCGGGAGGCGGTCTGCCGGTACTACCGGGAGCGCGGCGCGGAGATAGGTCTTGAGCAGGTCTTTCTGACTCCGAGCACGAGTGAGGCGTACAGCTACCTGTTTCGATTGCTGTGCGACCCGGACGATGAGATTCTGATCGCGCAGCCAAGCTATCCGCTGTTTGGTTTCTTGGCGCAGATTGAGAACGTGCAGCTGACTCCGTTCGCGTTGTTCTATGACCACGGTTGGCATCTGGATGCAGAGGCGCTGCGAAGACAGATCGCGCCGAGGACAAGGGCCGTGGCGGTGGTGCATCCGAACAACCCGACCGGGCATTTTACGAAGACCGCGGAGCGTGTGGAACTGGAGCGGATCTGCTCGGAACATGGGTTGGCGCTGATTGTCGACGAGGTCTTTCTGGATTACGACGTTGCCGGGGCCTCGGAGCCGAGCTTCGCATATGGCCCGCATCCGGCGCTGACCTTTGTGTTGAGCGGCCTGAGCAAAATCGCAGCCCTGCCGCAGATGAAGGCGGCCTGGATTGCAGCGTTCGGGCCGGAACCAGCGCTGGGACAGGCGCTCGGGCGGCTTGAGGTGATTGCCGATACGTTCCTGTCGATGAATGCTCCAGTGCAGTGCGCGCTACCAACGTGGTTGGCGGAGCGAGGCGGAATTCAGAGGCAGATTGGGCAAAGGCTGCGGCAGAACCTTAAAGCCCTGGATGAGGTACTCGCGGGGACCGTGGTTTCGGGGCTGGAGGTGGAAGCGGGGTGGTATGCCGTGCTTCGGGTTCCGACTTTAGAGCGGGATGAGGACTTGGCTTTGAGACTGGTTCGGGAACACGGCGTGGAGGTTCATCCGGGGCATTTCTTCGGATTTGAGGATTCAGGATGGCTGGTCGTGAGCCTTCTAACGCCGGATGGGGATTTCCGACTCGGGATCGAGGCGATCGCTAGTATTTTCAAGTGATTACTTGACAAAGCTGAAGTGCTATTTACTATCTTGATCTCGGGAAAGTTACTGTTGAATACCTTTGCTACAACTCGCTGATTCTATTGGTGGCGTTCTGAGAATTCCGGCTTCCAGTCAACTTTTCCGTTCGGGTCGAGGGTGATGACGAGCTTGCCCTCCTGGTTTTGGTGGACTGAGGGGCCGGTCGCTGTCCAAGCCTTGTTGTCAAAGCCGGTGAAGCTGATTTTGAGGGGTCCGGAATCGAGGATCTTGAACCGGTATTGGTAGGTGGCTCCGGGTGCGATCTGCTGGGTTCCGAAGCTGGCGTCAGGGTAGTCGACTTCGATGAGCTGGACCGTTCCGCCCGTGTGATTGACGATGTCAGCCTGGACGAATGCGGATCGGCACGCGACGAGCGAGAAACATATGCCGAGGGCGGCTATTGCAGCGAGGGCTTTCGGGAGTGGCATGGAGATAGTGTAGGGCGTAAGTTTGGTGGGCGGTAAACAGGCGAAGGAGAACCGTTATGAAAGTTCCGGTCTGGGTTGGGATTTCGCTGCTCTCTATCAACTGCACTCTTGCGATGGCTGGCACGCGTCAAGACCCTTGCCACGCCCATCCCACGCACCCAGGCTGGCGCGTCTTTGTCGATCACAAGGACCGGTTTTGCTTTGAATATCCGCCGAAGTACAAGCCCGCTCCAACCGTGTGGGCGCCTGATGTTTCCCATGGCCTGGCTACGGAATTTTTGGGGAGACTAACGACAAAACCCACGCCGATGGAAGGTGCGTCTGAGCCGGATGTTGCCGCCATCTATATATTTGGCTTCCAGATTCCATTTCAACCGGATTCGTTGACCAAGTTTGCCCCAACCGGGGACGAAGACAATCCACCGAAACACATTCATGCTGCTCACGAGGACTTCTACTATTACGGCGCTGGCGGCGGCGGTGTTTTTTACCCGGACGCCTTCTATTTCGGGTTAAATTCGCAGCTATTTTCGATCGATTTCGACGGGCCTTATACCTGCCCTCAACCCAATTGTGCCCTTAAATCGCCAAACGCCACGACGCAAAAGATCGAACCCCAGGTTCTGGCGAGCTTTCGGAGCTTTTAAATC
>DASZAG010000212.1:0-14033 GCA_035945555.1 Acidobacteriaceae bacterium | reverse complement strand
ACAGCCCATCCAACACATCGACATCAAGCGGCACAACGTCGTCGCTCTGGTGGACGCCATGCAGCACATGGCCTACAGCTCCCGTGACCTTGCCCGGGCCGCCTCCATCTACGAGCGCATGCTGCGCGACCAGGAATGCGGCGTCATCCTCTGCCTCGCCGGATCGCTCATCAGCGCCGGGCTCAAGCAGATCTTCGTCGACCTCATCCGCAACCACATGGTCGACGCCGTCGTCTCAACCGGCGCCAACATCGTTGACCAGGACTTCTTCGAAGCCCTCGGCTTCAAGCACTACATCGCCGACGACCTGTTCAAGCAGGGCACCGAGGACGCCACCCTGCGCGAGTTGATGATCGACCGCATCTACGACACACTCATCGACGAGGAAGAGTTGCGCTTGTGCGATGAGACGACCGAGAAGATCGCCAATGGTCTCGCTCCGCGCCCCTACAGCTCGCGCGAGTTCATCCGCGAGATGGGCGCCTACCTGGAACGCGAAGGCAAGACCCCCGAAAAAGGCGGCGCCGACTCCATCGTCTACGCGGCCTACCAGAACGATGTGCCCATCTTCTGCCCGGCCTTCAGCGACTGCTCTGCCGGGTTCGGATTGGTGGCGCACCAGCATGCGCGGCAGGACAAGCCGAAGGTCTCCATCGACTCCGCCAAGGACTTCTACGAGCTCACCCAGCTCAAGATAGCCAATCCCACCACCGGCCTGTTGATGATCGGCGGCGGGGTGCCCAAGAACTTCGCCCAGGACATCGTAGTGGCCGCCGACATTCTCGGCTCCGAAGCGCCCATGCACAAGTACGCCATCCAGATCACCGTGGCCGACGTTCGCGACGGCGCGCTCTCATCCAGCACGCTCAAGGAAGCCAGCTCCTGGGGCAAGGTGGACACCACTTTCGAGCAGATGGTCTACAGCGAAGCCACCATCGCTCTGCCGCTCATCACCGGCTACGCCTACCACAAGCAGGCCCATGCCGGCCGCAAAAGCCGCCACTGGGCGCGGGTCCTCGATCCAGTCACCGCGTAGGCGTATCTCATTCATTCATAAACAAGGGGGTTAACTTGCCCCCTTTTTCCTTTTCAGGAGGTAAAAAAACGTTTTCCTTGAGCCGCTTTCTGGCATAGAATCACGGAAATTATTTCCCTGGATAATTGCTGTATTTGGAGTTCCTCTATGTTGCTGGCGATCGAGATTCTTGCCGCCTTATACGTTGTCTCTTTCCTGTGGCTATGGTGGGTCGCCAGGAAATCCGTCCATCGCAAGCAGAGCGCACAACCCCCTGGCCCAGACTCAAACCTGATTCCCTTTGAGCGCAGCGAATCGCAGGGACAAAAGACGGATACACATCCTGGCGCCGCTTAGGACGCCGATTCAAAAGACGTGGTGCTCCTCATCTCCAAGAACGACGCCCGCAACGGGCTGCCGTCCAACTGCCTCTGCCTGTTCCCGCACCCTCGCAACTGAAAGCCAATTGTCCTTGTGGGGATACTCCGCTACCCATGGCGGCAGCGGCATGCGAAAGTGGCGGCTTAGAGCCGCGGCATAGCCCTCGTAAAGTGCACGCATCTTGTTGAGGCGGTCCAGAGACTCCTCGTCGCGGCAAACGCGAATGCCCGAGTCGCACAGCCGCTTGTGGAGCATATCAAAACGCTCCCGGGGAAGACGGTCTTCGTGCCCTGCGCTTGGTTTCATAGAAAAGACCTGCGTCAAATCGACCATGGCATGACGCGCCATTGCGAAGGTCAACTGCGCCTGGCGCGCAGCATGGTCCTGCACACCGGCGATCAGTAGCGCGCACACGTCAAGAATGGAGGTGAGCGCGGCGAGCCAGCTCTGATTTGAATGCTGCGAACGAAAATAGCAAAGCAACGGATAGGAGATGTGGCTCTCGAGCAGTTCGGCGGACCACCGCTCCCACTCGACCAGCAGCAGGTTGAGTGCCTCACTGCCACCTTCAAAGGCATGACGGCGCATCAGCTCTGCGGCGGTTGGCGGCGATCCCGCACGGGCGTCGAGCAACGATATTGTGACTTCGCGCCGAGAAAATGCGGAGTAGAGGACTGGAAAGTATCCGATGACCATGGCCAGGAACCCGAGGCCGATGCCCGCCTCCAGCACCACGAGGATTCGTGCGGCGGAGTTGTGCGGCTGGATATCTCCTATGCCGAGGGTGAAGATCGTGGTGCCGCTCAAGTAGACGTCGGACGCGAAGCCTGGGTGCGGGTGAAGCGGATCGGCAAAGGCGCTATGCACTGAAAAGAGCAGCAGCGCGAAACCAAGCACCAGCGCAGCAGCCCAAACAACGATGAGCAGCACCAGAGAAAGCGGTCCGTAATAACTGAAAGCGGTCTCGCGCTTACGCGCATTGCGGATAAGGGACGCCACGTGCGACCAGGGCCACCAGGTCACCACATAGAAGATGCGGGTGATGCGAAAGCGCCCAACAGCTCGGCGCGGCAGAATCACCGTTTGGAACGCATCGAGCAGCGCGGTGAGAATGCAGGCGACTCCGGCGCAGAATGTGACGATATGCAAGGTGCGGTCCCTCTATCCTGTCAGCAAAGCAGGAGCAAGGCGGGTGAGTCAACTCTGCCGCAGCGGCCGCGCTATCCTAGGAGGATGCCCGGACTTGCGCGCCTGCTCATATTTCTTGGCCTGCTGCTCGTGATTGCGGGTGGTCTGGTATATGTGCTGGGACTGGTGGGCGTCTCATTCGGACACCTGCCCGGTGACTTCGCGTGGCGCAGAAAAAATCTCGCCGTCTACTTCCCATTGGGCACCTGCATCGTCATTAGCGTCGTGCTGACGTTGGTACTTTACCTGATCGCCCGGTGGCGACGATAAGAGAATTAAACTCAAGAACGTGGAGAATCCGGTGAAGAATTCGGGAGAGGAACAGCTTGGCTTCAGGTTTGAAGCAACCCAGCCCGAACATCGCCGGATTTGGAAGGTCAGCGATCTGGTGGCTGAACTGCGGACTGACTTGGAGCGTGCCTACTCAGACCTTTGGATTGAAGGCGAGATATGCGACCTGCGTCCCGCCGCTTCGGGGCACGTGTACTTTACGTTGAAGGATGATTCCGGGCAGATCTCGGCAGTCATGTTTCGCCGCCAGGCGTCGCTCCTCCGTTTCCGTCCGGGAAACGGGTTGTATGTCCTGCTGCGCGGAAGGCTCTCTCTTTATGAGCAGCGTGGACAGGTGCAGATCGTCACAGAGCACTTGGAGCCAAAGGGCGCCGGTGCGTTGCAACTCGCATTCGAGCAGGTGAAAAAGCGACTGCAACTCGAAGGCTTGTTCGACCCAGAGCGCAAGAAGCCACTGCCCGCCTTTCCGCGATGCGTGGGCATAGTGACATCACCTTCCGGGGCTGTGGTCCGCGACTTCATCACGATCGCTGGCCGAAGACACGCGGCACTTGAGATTCTGGTCTACCCCGCTCTGGTGCAGGGCGAAGCTGCCGCGGCTGAGGTAGCGAAGGGGATTGCCTATTTCAACCAAACGCGGGAAGTGGGCCTGATCGTGATCGCGCGGGGCGGCGGATCGCTTGAAGATCTGGCGCCTTTCAATTCTGAATCGCTCGCAAGGGCGATTGCCGAATCGGAATTGCCCGTGGTCTCTGCGGTGGGACACGAGACGGACTTCACCATTGCCGACTTTGCGGCTGACCTGCGCGCACCCACCCCCTCGGCGGCGGCGGAGATCATTACCGCAGCGCAGCACAAAGTGGAAGAGCATTTGGAACAACTTGTACAGCGGTTGCACCGCGCAGGGCGCTATACGGTGATGCAGGCGCGGGAGCAATTCTCACGTTTGTCCATCGAGGCCACCCTGGCTCGCGCGGGCGACAACATGAACCGCAAACATCAGCGCGTAGACGAGCTTTGCTTTCGCATGGAGTCGGCTTGGCGCCTGCTTGCGCAACGAAAGGCGGAGCAGGTGCAATCGCTCGGGTCGGCGATACAGCAAAACGATGCCGCGCGGCGCATAGCACTGACACGGGAACGTATGGAGAATCTGTGGTCCAGATTGCAGCGTGCGCAGAACATATTTTGCGAGAGCAGGCGCGCAAAGCTCGATTCGGTCCAGCGCCAACTGGCATCACTGTCGCCGCTCGCCGTTCTCAATCGTGGATACGCCCTTGTCTACAATGAAGCTGGGGCGCTGCTGAAGGAAGCAGCTGCCATAAAGCCGGGACAACTCCTGCTTACGCGGCTGGCGAGCGGAAAAGTTGAAAGCAAAGTTGTAAGAAGCGAGACGGAACAGAAGGCATGAGGAAACTTTTCGGGACAGACGGGATTCGTGCTGTGGCTGGTCAGCCGCCGCTGGATGCAAAGACGGTATACGCGGTCGGCATGGCGCTGGGGCACCAACTCAAGACTGCAACGGCACAGCCCGCCGTTATCCTCGGCATGGACACTCGCGAGTCGGGCAAATGGATAGCCGCAGTGCTAACGGCAGGGCTGACAGAAGCGGGCGCGCTGCTTCAGAATGCCGGGGTTATTACCACTCCAGCTATTGCCTACCTGGCACGCAAGCATGGTTTCGCGGCCGGTGTTGTCGTCTCTGCTTCGCACAATCCCTGGCATGACAACGGCATCAAGATATTTGGTGGCGACGGGTACAAATTGCCCGATGCGGTTGAGCTTGGGATAGAGGATGAGATCTTCCGTCATCTCGCCACCATCACGGAGCCTGACCCAGCAAGACTTTCGCCGCCGTCCATCGATGAAACCTTTCGCGCGGACTATGAGGCATTTCTGCTGGCCGCGGTTCCGAATCTTGACCTCGACGGCATGAGCCTTGTTCTGGATTGCGCTAATGGAGCGGCTTCGGCCATTGCTCCGGAGCTTTTCGCCAAGCTCGGAGGCACAGTCCACCTTACTCACGTTCACCCAAACGGCCGGAACATCAATGAGGAGTGCGGCGCGCTGCATCCCGAAGTAGTCGCCGAGGAGACAAAGGCGCACCGAGCTGAGATGGGCGTGACCTTTGACGGGGACGCAGACCGTGCGCTGTTCGCCGACGCCAACGGTAATGTAGTGAATGGCGATGCGGTGTTACTGCTGGCCGCCCGCGACATGAAGGCGAGGAATCTGCTGCGCGGAGATACAGTGGTGGCCACGACCATGTCAAACATGGGTCTTGAGGCTGCGCTGCGTCGCGACGCTATCACAATGCTTCGCGCACCTGTGGGCGACAAATATGTGCTGGAGATGATGCAGGCCCACTCCGCATCCATCGGCGGCGAGCAGTCGGGGCATATTCTATTTCCGCACCTTGCCACCACGGGCGACGGCTTGTTGACCGCTCTGGTGGTATTGGACACAGTTCGTCGCGCGGGAAGGCCACTCCACGAACTCATCAGCGACCTGAAGGTGTTTCCGCAGGTGATCGTAAACGTGCGGGTGAAGGAGAAAAAGCCCCTCGACGCGATTGCGAGCGTTGCTGCGAGCATCCGTCGGGCCGAGGAAGATCTGAAAGCTAATGGCAGGGTTGTGATTCGCTATTCGGGGACGGAGCCGCTGGCGCGGGTGATGATTGAGGCGGAGTCAGAAGAAGCGATGCGCCGTCACGCGGATGCAATTGCCGGTGCTATTCGCGAGGCATTGGGGGCCTGAATCGGATCTGCTCGTGGCCCGCTTGGACAAAGCAGTTTGGCTATTTCAGATCGCGCCAGTTCGGACCGACCCCAACATCAGCGACCAGTGGCACGGTTAGCTGGGCCACACTTTCCATTTCGCGCTGCACAAGTTCGCGCACCTCGTCGAGTTCACCTTGTGGAACATCGAAGAGTAGCTCGTCATGTACCTGAAGTGTCATGCGCGTCTTAAGCTTTCTCTCGCTAAGCAGCCGGTCAATGCGAATCATGGCCAGCTTGATAAGATCGGCCGCAGTGCCCTGCAACGGCGTGTTCACGGCTGTGCGTTCGGCAAATCCGCGCAGGTTGGCGTTGCGGCTCTGAATATCCGGGATTGGGCGCACGCGTCCAAACATGGTCCGCACTCTTTGCTCCCGGCGGGTCTGCTCAAGCAATTGATCGATAAAGACGCGGACACCCCTGTAGCGGTCGAAATAGGTCTCGATGTAGAGACGCGCCTCATTCTGCTCGATGCCAAGCTGCTGCGAAAGCCCAAATGGCGAGATGCCGTAGACGATTCCAAAATTGACAGCCTTGGCTCGGTTGCGCGTCTCCTTGCTCATCGCTTCGGGAGCGACACCGAATACCTCCGAGGCGGTGAGCGTATGGATGTCCTGCCCGGCGGCGTAGGCATGTGTCAAAAGCGGGTCGCCTGAGAAGTGCGCCATCAACCGAAGCTCAATTTGCGAGTAGTCAGCTGAGAGCAGAACCTGGCCCGGCGCAGCAATAAACGCGGCTCTGATCTCACGGCCAAGCTCGGTGCGAATCGGGATGTTTTGAAGATTTGGATTGGTGGAAGAGAGGCGACCGGTCGCCGTGCCGACCTGATTGAAGGTTGTGTGGACACGGCCTGCAGAGTCGGCCAGCAGTGGGAGGGAGTCCACATAAGTTGATTTCAGCTTCGAAAGCTGGCGGAATTCCAGGACGAGTCGAGGTGCTTCGTGGTGTTCGGCCAGCTCCTCCAGCACATCCTGCGCGGTGGAAACGACCTTGCCCTTGCCATACTTCAGCGGCTTCGGCAGGTTCATCTTGTTGAAGAGCACATCACCAAGTTGTTTGGGCGAATTGATATTGAAGCGATGGCCGCAGCACGAGTAAATCTCTTCGCCGACGCGGCGCATTTCCGACGACAGCCGCTCCGACATAACGTTGAGAACGCCCACGTCGATGCGAACTCCGGCCTGCTCCATTCGCAAAAGCACCGGAACAAGGAGAAGATCGATGTCCTCATAAACTTTGGTTTCATCCAGCGACTTAACGTCGTCGCGCATTGCGGACGCAAGTGACTCAATGGCATGAGCGGACTCCAGCAGCAGGCGATCACCAGTTTCGCGAAGAGGGTAATTGCTGAAGCGGGCAGCCACATCGCTGAGGCGATGCGATGTGTGGGTAGGATTGATGAGGTAGGAGTAGAGCATCAGGTCGTCATGCGAGCCCCGCAGAGTGACGCCTTGGGATTCGAGAGCACGCAACGATCCCTTTAAATCATGCACGCGCTTAGGAACGGTGGCGTCCTCAATCAGTTCCCGAACCGTTTCAAGGGGAAGATACAGCGCGCGCGCCGTGCTTGCTGCCACACCAACGGCGTATGCCTTCGGGGCTTCGTCTGGTTGGCCAGTCTGCTCGGCCGCATCCACGAGATCGAGAAGCGACATGGTTTTCAGCTCTGGCTCGCGCTCCTCCAAAGATTCTGATTCCTGCTCACTGACCTGCTCAGCTGCGGCCTCCAGCTTCGAGGAAGGAACGGCGAGCGCGAAGCCCTTTGCTCTGGCGGAGCGGAGGAATTCGGCAATTTCCTGGGCGCTCGGTTCTTCGATGTAATGCACAACGCGCTTTTCTTCACTTGGACCGAGCTCCTTAAGAAGCGTGGTGAACTCCAGTTCAGTGAAGAGCGCGCGGCAGGCAGCAGCATCCGGCGGTCGCGTTTGCATTGCGGAGAGATCCAGATCGAGCGGAACTCCACAGTGAATGGTGACCAGTTCCCTGCTCAGCAAGATATTGTCCCGGTTGTTCTGTAGCGATTCCCGATAAGTCTTGCGCTTGACCTCCTCTGCACGGTCGAGCACCGCTTCCAGGCTGCCGAACTGCTGGATGAGTTCTACAGAGCCTTTATCGCCGATTCCGGGAGCGCCCGGTATGTTGTCGATGGAGTCGCCGCGCAGCGCCATCACATCAATAACCTTTTCGGGTGGAACCCCCAACGTCTCCGTCACTTTTTCCCGGTCGAGGACAAGGTTATCCTTTGCCGGATTGAGGACCTTGACGTCATCGGTGACGAGCTGCAGCATGTCCTTGTCATTCGACACCACGAAAACGGGGTGGCCGACTTTCGAGGCCTTCTGGGAGAGCGTGCCGATCACGTCATCGGCTTCGAAGCCCTCGGCCTGCAGAATTGGAATATGGAACGCCTCGAGCGCCCGGCGAATGTATGGCAATTGCTGCGCGAGGTCGGGCGGCATCTCCGCGCGATTGGCCTTGTAGCCGGCGTAGTCCACCTCGTCGAAAGTCTGAGTCTTGATATTGAACTTGCGGATGGTGGTCATCGCGCGGGCGCGCTCGTCACGGAAGACGGGTGTGCTCACGTCGAACACGGCCGCGAAGTACTCCGGCTGAAAGTCACGCCGGAGTTTGTTGATCATATTCACAAAGACATAGGTCGCTGCGGTGGGCACCCCGCTGCGAGTGGACATTGGCCGCTGCCTCTGCATGGCGTGATATGCGCGGAAGATAAATGACATGGAATCGAGCAGAAAGACGGGCGGCTTGGTCGCAGTGGGCATCGGTTCGAGTCTACTGCCTTCGCGCTTCAGGAGAGAAACATGCAATCACCATAGGAAAAGAACCGATATCGCGAGGCAACGGCGTGGCGATAGGCGGCGAGCACACTGTTTGTGCCTCCCCACGCGCACACCAGCATGAGCAGCGTGGACTGAGGTAGGTGAAAGTTGGTGAGCAGCGCCTTAACGGCGCGGAACTGAAAACCAGGCGCGATGAAAATATCCGTGCTGCCGGAGTGCGGCGCAAATTCTCCTTTGAGGGCGCAGTGCTCCAGAGTGCGAACGGTAGTGGTTCCCGCTGCGACGATTCGACGGCTCTCGCGTATCGCTGCGTTCAACTCGACGGCGGTGGCCTCCGGCAATGTGTACCGCTCGGTGTGGAGGTGAATGTCTTCGACGCGATCGACGCGCACGGGTTGGAAGGTTCCGAGGCCCACGTGAAGCGTGACATATGCGATGCGAACCCCGCGGACGCGAATGCGCTCCAGGACTTCCGGTGTAAAGTGCAGGCCCGCTGTAGGCGCTGCCACGGAGCCTTTCTCGCGTGCATAGACTGTCTGGTAGCGCTCTCGATCTGTATCGGCGTCATCGCGATGGATGTATGGCGGTAGCGGTACATGGCCCAGACTCTCGACTTCCGCAAAAAAGTCTGGGACGGGTTCAAAGCGCAGAGTGCGCTCGCCGAACTCGCCATGGGCAATGACTTCAGCATGGAGCTGGCTCTCGCCGAAGATCAGCTTTTCGCCGGTCAGGACCTTTCGTCCAGGGCGCACAAGTGCAGTCCACTCCCATTCACTCTTCCGTTCGGTAAGGAAGATTTGGACGCGGCCTGTAGGGGTTTGGCTTAATTCTTTCTCGGTGCGTCCATGAGACTTTTCACGCCGCGCGAAGAGCCGAGCTGGAATAACGCGGCTATCGTTGAGCACGAGCAGGTCGCCCTCGCGCAATTGATCAGGAAGCTCATTGAATCTGTGGTCTTCATATTTACCGGTCGTGCGGTTGAGCGTGAGCATGCGCGCGCCTGAGCGCTCGGCGGGCGGCTGCTGCGCAATCAGTTCGCCGGGGAGATCGTAGTCGAAATCAGATACAAGCACTTAGGAGATTCTATCGGGCGAAAAACATCTCGGCCTGGGAGCGGGCACGTTCTAGCGCGTTGTTCAAGTCAATGCGGACTGCTTCGAGCATTGCCTGGTCCGCATCTTTCGGCGGAGCGGAGATGTTTCGCGCCCAGCTTACGGCCACGCGAGAGAAGGGCTTGGGAATCATGAATTGATCCCAGGACGTCAATACCCAGGCCTGTTCCGGCAGCAGATAGAAGATGCGGATAGCTTCGCCGGTCATCTGCGCCAGTTTTACCGGGCCGATTTTGGTTTGGTAGATGGGGCCGCGGGGGCCGTCTGCGGTAAAGACCACAGGCAATCCATCTTCCAGGACTCTCTGCATTGCAAGCAGGCCTGATGCTCCTCCGCGCGAGCTGGATCCCCGCACGCTCAGGTAACCGAGCAATCCGAGGGTGCGCGCAATCAGCTCACCGTCGAAACTCTGGCTGATGAGAATGGAGCAGCGATATTTCCGGAAGTACCATCCTGAGGGCAAGGTGCAACGGTGCCAGAAGCAGAAAATTCCCTTCGCAGGGGGCGTAAGGGGGACGGCGCCGTCTTCCGCGATGACCCTGAAGCGCAGAGTGACCCCGATAGCGGCAAGAACCATTGCAGTGACTGCGGGAACAATCCACAGCGCGATCCGCTGGCCGAAGGAGAATCGCCGATCTTCCATGTCCCTTAGCTGTAGCGCAACCAGCGCAGCATCTCCGGAACGGTGGCGCGCTTGCCATACATCAGAATTCCCACGCGGTAGAGCCGCGAAGAGAGCCACAGCACGATGTAAATGGACACCACGAGCAATCCTAACGAAAGACCGATCTGCCAGGCGGGAGGAAACTGCGCTGTAAACCGGAAGGCCATGGTGATGGGCGAGCAGGGCGGAAACATGGAGATAAGAATCGACCAGATCGAGTTAGGATTGTCCAGGATATAGACGATCAACCCAAAGCTAAGCCAGACCGGGACCGCAGCCAGTGGTGCGTATTGCTGCAACTCCTGCTCGGTGTCGCAGGTGGCTGCAAGGCCAGCGAAGAATGCGCTGTAAAGTGAGTAGCCAAGCAGGAAGTAAATGCAAAGCAGAATGATCTCGACAATGGAAACATGCGGCTTTGTAAAGCCCGTCATCCAGCTTTCCAGAAACGCAGAACTCAGCGCAATCGCGCCGAGCACGATCCAGATGGCAATTTGCGTCATGCCGACAGCCCCGATACCGATCAACTTACCAGCCAGCATGTCGCCGGGGGTGACGGTTGCAAGCATCACCTCAAAAATTCGTGAGGTTTTTTCCTGAATCACCGAGCGGCCCACGTTCATGCCATACATCACAACTGTGAAGGTCAGCAGAAAAGCCATGGCGTAACCGAAAAACAGCGTGCTGATCGCGCTTGAGGGTGCCTCCTTGCCTTCGCGGTAGAGCATCGTCTTAACGTCCACTGTGCCGGTGATGGGCGCGACATCGGTGTCGGGAATGCCGCGATTAACCAGCCGCTGGTCCACAAGCGCCTTGTTGACATCGGTCTTCAGCAGGTCGTCGGTGCTGAAGTCACCTGCCGAGTGTGAGACGTAGGTCACCTGTGTCTTTCCATCAGCCGCGCGATCTACCCAAACAAATCCGTCGATCTGTTTCTGGTCCATTTCCTCGTGAAGCTTGTTCCGATCGGCGGCCGTCGCCGGGGCCACTACAGACACGTTGATCTTTGCACTGTTGTCGGATTCGAGCTGTCTCTTGATCCGCGCTGCCAGCGCCGGAGAGTTAGCAGCAACCACTAGATGCTTATTCGACCCAATGTACAAGTTGGGCAGAATCATGATCGCCATCAGGCAGGCGAACACCACGGGGATCAAGATGGTGGTGACCTTGAATGTCCTGCTGCGAATTTGCTCCAGGTATTCGCGCCGGGCGATGAGCCAAATGTTACGCATCAATCTGCTCCCCCACGGTACGAATGAATATCTCTTCGAGAGACGGCTCCATCAATTCGAATCGATAGATTGTCGCCCTTTCAGCAGCTGCCCGCAGCAGGTCCTGCGCATTGGCATGGGGATGCAACTGAATTTCGACCTGACCACCATAGTCTTTGAAGCTCTTTATAGCGCTGTGATGCAGGAAGCTGGAGTCGCCCTCGAAGTTGATTACCACGCGGTCGCGCTCATAGCGCGATTTGACTTCGCGCATCCCTCCGGAGAGCACTGCCTCTCCGCGATGGATGAGGCAAATGACATCGCAGAGTTTCTCTACCTGATCCATGCGGTGCGTAGAGAACAAAATGGCCCTGCCCTTCTTTTTCAGGTCGATGAGGGTGTCCTGAAGGAGTGAAGTGTTGACTGGGTCGAGGCCGGAGAACGGCTCATCCATGATGATCAGGTCGGGCTCATGCATCAGGGTGGAAATAAACTGGATCTTCTGCTGCATGCCCTTCGAGAGCTCTTCCGTTTTCTTTTGTGCGGCATCCAGAATCTGTAGTCGCTCGCACCACTCATGCGCGCGCTTGCTGGCGACGGAAGGCTCCAGACCGCGCAACTGGCCCATGAAGACGAGCTGCTCCATCACCTTCATTTTTTTGTAAAGGCCGCGTTCCTCAGGCAGATAGCCGACTCGACGAAGGCTTTCGCGAGCATAAGGCTTGCCAAACATCGTTACAGAGCCCGAATCGGGCATCGTAATGCCGATCATCATGCGGATGCTGGACGTTTTGCCCGATCCGTTGGGACCGAGAAGACCGAACATACTTCCGGCTTCGATCTGCAGGCTCAGATTCTTGACGGCGACTTTGCCCTCGTAGGCTTTTGAAATCTGGTCCAGCGCGACAACCGGAGTTTTGACGGGCGCTGCGACTAGGGCTGCAACTGAGGACATGCGCGAATTCTCTCCGAGAGTTACTCAAGAGTTTATCAGGGGACTTGCCGTTCAGGCGGACGCGAGATCAGCTCTCAGGAACAGTTGTCTATACCCTCAGAACTCGGACAACGCCCTCGCGGAGACCCGGTTCAGCGCTCACGGCATCGACGATCGGCTGAACCCTGTACTGTTAACATCGCGTTGTGGTTCAGCTCGATACTCCTGTCCAATTTGTAAAGGGAATCGGCCCGCAGATTGCCAAGTCGCTGGCGGAAAAGCGCATCGTCACGGTCGAGGACCTTCTGTTTCATCTGCCGTTCAGGTATGAGGACCGGTTGAATCCGCTCGCGCTCACGGACTTGAGGCCCGGCGAAATGGCTAGTGTGATCGCCGAAGTGCGCGGCTCAGTGCTGCTGCGCACGCGAAAAATGCCCATCTTCGAGATGACGGTTGGACAGGGCACTTCCGCAATGAAGTGCATGTGGTTCCACGGGAGTTACCTGGAGGGCAAGTTTAAAGCGGGGCAGATGGTCGCCCTGTACGGCAAAGTTGAGCCCTCTCGTTCAACGCGCAACTTCAAGATGATTCAGCCGCAGTTTGAGATTCTGCCGGAAAACGCGGATGACGAATCGCATCTTCTGGAAGTGGGGCGGATCACCCCGGTTTACGAGTCGCTGAGCGGCAGCCGGCTGGCTTCGCGTTGGATCAGGCGGATTGTCTACAACCTGCTGGAGGAGCTACGCGGGCAGATTCCGGAGACGCTGCCTGTGGCCATGACGGAAAGGCTCGGCTTACCCAGCCGGGAGGGGGCTCTGCGGGCCGTCCACTTCCCTCCCGCGGGGACCCCGATGACGCAATTGCAGGCGTCGGGGACAGCGGCGCATCGCAGGCTCATATTCGAGGAGCTCTTCTACCTGGAGTGCGGTCTGGAACTGAAGCGGCACCGGTTGCAGCAGCGCACCGGCTTCGCGTTTGGAACGAATGACAGGGTTCGAGAAGCGATTCGGCAGGTGTTGCCGTTCCATCCAACGAAGGCGCAGAAGACTGCCCTCGGGGAGATTGTCGCCGACATGCGCAAGCCATCGCCGATGCGGCGTCTGCTGCAAGGCGATGTGGGATCCGGCAAGACCATTGTTGCGCTGCAAGCAATGCTTGTCGCGATTGAGAATGGCTACCAGGCCGCGCTGATGGCTCCCACGGAGATTCTGGCCACGCAGCACTATCTAGCTGCGCGCAAATTGCTGGAGCGGTCCTCGAAACGGTATCGCATTACCCTGCTGACAGGCTCGCTGGATGTTGCGACGAAGAAGCTGGCACGGCGGCGAATCTTCCATGCGGAAACGGACCTGGTAATCGGCACGCACGCCCTGATTGAGGAGAAGGTGGAGTTCGGCAACCTTGGTCTGGTGGTGGTGGACGAGCAGCATCGGTTTGGCGTGGTGCAGCGCTTTCGGCTGATGAAGAAGCCTAACGCCTGCGAGCCAGACACTCTGGTGATGACGGCGACGCCGATTCCGAGGACGTTGGCGCTGTCGATATACGGCGACCTGGATCTGAGTGTGCTGGATGAATTGCCGCCGGGACGGACTCCTGTGGTCACAAGGCAGGTTCCGGATGAGCGCTCCGAGGACGTTTGGAAACTGGTTCGGGATGAAGTCGCGAAGG
>DASZAG010000211.1:0-3374 GCA_035945555.1 Acidobacteriaceae bacterium | reverse complement strand
CTTTGGCCGCCCGCCCAGCTTGCCATTCTCGCGGGATGAGGCGGCCTTGCGCTTGCTGGTAACTGCTCCCATGCAGGCAGGGCAAACCAACTCGACTTTGTGAATCGGACATTTCATGCACAGAAGATTAACCTATCCGATAGGTTTTAGCAAGAGGAAAACGAAACCTGCTTGTCCGCTTGGGCGCTGGTCCGCTTGAACGATTAAAGGCTTCGCCGTCCGGCATGAAAACCTGCTTGCCTGCATGGACGCCTATTTGCTTTTCTGCGTCGATGCGTGACCGCTTCAAGGCTTAAAGGCTTTCCGCCGGGAAGGTGAAACCTGCTTGCCTGCGTAGTTGCATCCGAGCGTGAGGGCTTATCGGCTTTCAGGCTTGAAGGCTTCAAGGTTTAGAAAGGTGAACCTGCTTGCCAGCTTACCTGCATGTCGCCTTGCTTGCTTGGGCGCCTCACCTCAAGAATTTTGTCGATACGGCTGTAAACCAGCGCATCGTCCTTCACCTTGCCCTCGCCGTCCTTTGCCGCATCGCCCACGTGAACTGTGTACCCAATTGCCGGGTTCACGAACACTGCGGGATTCATCTCCTGGCCGTGCTTGGGAGGCCCGCCGTTTGTCCGGACCCAATCTTTGAAATACTTCGACCGTGGGCCAATCTTCGGCGCGTCGCGGTTCTCACCGAATGAGTAAAAGGCAACGATCTCTATCTCGTCTGGGTCTACCACGAACTTCAGAAACAATCCCCAACGGCCAAACTCGCGCGTCCACTGCGGCCCTTGATAACCCGTGCATCGTGCGCTGTATTCTCCCGGCGCGATGCGCGGTCGTTCGTATGCGTCCGGCCAAGTACACGGTTGACTGCCTGGCAATGGGGATGAGAGAAGTTTTCAGAGTTGTGTCTTTGCCGCCCAGACTTTGGGAGTGAACTCCGCGGCGCGCTGAATGGGCGTGTCGGCGAGTCCGGGCAAGATGGCAGTCAAGTATTCGCGCACTGGGACCTCCAGTCTGCGGCAGCTTTCGATGACGGAGAGGATGGCGGCCACGCGCGGTCCAGCCTGTGGACTGCCGATGTGGATCCAGTTGGATCTGCCCAGGGCCACTGGCCTCATCGAGTTCTCGGCCAGGTTGGTGCTGAGCTCCAGTCGCGGATGGTCGAGAAAGCGCGTCAATTTCTTCCAGAGCGCCAGGGTGTAGTTGCACGCCTGGCCGGCCTTGCTGCGGGGCAGCGCGGTCTTGCTCATGGCAAGGACGTGATTGCGGATCGCATCGAGCAGCGGAGGAGCTTTCTGCTGGCGCAGAGCGTGGCGCGCGGTGTAATCCATCTTTTCCTCGCGCGCCTCGGCATCGATGAGAAATAACTTGTCCATCAGCTCGACGGCGCGAATCGAGCCGGCATCCTGCTTATTGAGTTTGACCGCATCCACAAAGTGCCTGCGCGCATGGCTCCAGCAGCAGGCGTGCACCATCTCTGGCCCGCCGAGGCCGCGCTCGTAGGCGATGTAGTCGTCGGTCTGGAGAATCCCTTCGAAGTTGCCCAGAAACTGCTTCGGCCCTTCGCGCCCGCGGCTCATGCGGAAATCGAAGACCACACCGCCGCCCGGCGTGCCGTACTGCCAGAGATAAGCCTGATGGTTCTTGCCGCGCTTATCGTGGGTCTGCACATCGACCGGAGTTTCGTCGGCCTGGATGTAACCGCTGACGAGCAACTCCTTGCGCATGGCGCCGACCACCGGTGAAAGCATCTCGCCCACCGTCATCACCCAGCCGCACATGGTGGCCCGGCTGATGTCGATGCCCGCATCGCGCAGCAGGATGACGCTCTGCCGATAGAGCGGGCAGTGGTTGGCATATTTGCTGATGATGGTGTCGATGATCACCTGGTCCGAGACCAAGCTCTTTTCGATGATGCGTGGTGGCAGCGGCGCCATGGCCACGCCCTGCTCTTCGCACTGCTTGCAGGCGCGCTTCTCGCGCTTAATGACTTCAATGTAGTACTCGGCCGGCTTGACTTGCAGTACTTCGCTCTCGTCATAGCCGATGACCGTGGTTTCCTTGCCGCACTGGCCGCACACACACTGTTCCGGCGTGCAGGCGATCTTCTTCTCCACGCGCGTCAGATCCGCCGGCAGCGTCTGCCGACCGGGATGCGCGCGTCGCTCGCGCTTCTTCTCCCCGTCCGGCGTCGGCAACGTCTCGCGCTCACTCTCGGCCTGAACTTCCTGGTTCGAGACGCCGGGCTCTTCTTCGAGTAACTCGAGTTGCAGATTGCTCAGCTTCTCGCTGCCCGCCCCGTACTTGGCGATGCGGCGCAGGCGGAGATGCTCTTCCAGGATCCTGATCTTCAACTTCGCGTACTGTAACTCGCCGGATAACTGCTGTTCATAAATCGCAATCGCTCCACTCACCGCGGTGAATAACTGTTCCGGTAACCGCTCTTTCAGTTGTTCGAGAAGTCCCGCAGGAAAAGAAGACGCGCTTTCGGAAAACGAACTCGCGGCAGCGGGGAGGGGCGCACTCACGATGTCTTTTGAATAACAGAATTCCTTGTGGATAAGTGAGAGAAATCGGCAGTATTTATGCGGGGATCCGTAACTTCTCTGGTTCTCCGGAGAGCGGCGTGCGATACCACTTCCGCCGCTCGGTCTGCTTGAGATCGATGCCCCCCAGCAACAACGCCAGCTCCTCCTGGCTCAGCACAATCTTCGTCGTTGTGGTGTCACCCTCCGGCCAGCGAAATCTCCCGCCGTCCAATTTCTTCGCCGCCACCCAAAGCCCGCTCCCGTCATAAACCAAAAATTTTAGGCGGTTGCGCCGCGCATTCGTGAACAAGAAAACGTGGCCGCTCGTGGGATCGCAGCCCAGAGTGTCGCGCACCAGACCGTAGAGACCGTTGAAGCTTTTCCTCATGTCGGTCGCCCCGGTGGCCACGTAGATCCGCGTCGCCGGCCCAAATCCAAACATCGCCCTACGCCGGCTCCAACACGTTCAGCAAGCGCCTCAACGTCTCTACGTCGAATCCGCTGCCCACCTCGATCCGCCACCCGTTGCTCAACTCCAACCACAGCGCGCTGCCGCCCCTTGCCACGGCCGATACGCCAGCCATCACTTCCACCGGCACCAAGCGTCCTTCTCCACTCTGCGTCGCGCGGCGGTACTGCCGCCGGTACTTGTCCAGCACCGCCAGCGACAACCCCCGTTCAGCGCAAAATGCCTGCCGCCTCAACCCGCTCGACTCATACTCGCGAACCAATTGCTCCGCTTCGGCTCGGCTCCGACGGCGCTTACGCACGGATACTCCCAAACCCGCCTCACTCATGCCTCCAGATCATCACATGCCGAAACCGAAAAACAGGTGCGTTGCTCTGACGGATACGTAT
>DASZAG010000210.1:0-3524 GCA_035945555.1 Acidobacteriaceae bacterium | reverse complement strand
CAATCTGCAACCGGATGCGGTTCCTGTACCCCAGCGGTTCGCCGCACAGTGCTTCAATCTCCGGAATCTCCGCAATCCGCGCGCGTTCCAGTGTCTCGCGCAGAATTTGCGTCTTCATCTCGACCTGGGCCTGGTAGCTGGCATGTTGGTAATGGCATCCGCCACACTCGCCAAAGTAAGGGCAGGGCGGCGATGTCCGGCTAGCCGACGGCTCCAGCACCGTTTGAAGTTCACCTTCGGCGTAGGTGCCATGGTCTCGCGCCACGCCAGCCTCCACGCTTTCGCCGGGAAGCGTAAACGGAACAAAAATGGCTTTGCCCTCGTCCCGCGCCAGGCACGCTCCACCGTACACCGGCTTTTCAATACGTAGCTTCATCACCGGCTCATGTAGAAAAGGCTCAAGCGCGGCAGGCTGTATTTTTCCAGGAGCCGCTTGCGTAGGAATTGCTGCTCTACCTGCCGAATCTGCTCTGTCTTCATACGGCTGCGGTACGGAGACAACTCCCGCGCACTCTCCTCACGCAACGCCACCAGCTCGGCCTCGGGAGCCGTCGTCATCATCGCGCTGAACAACTTTTCTTCCATCACCGTAAGGTTGCGCTCCAACTCTTCCAGGTTTTGCTTCTGCTCTGCCGCAAGCTCCCGCAGCCGATTCGTGCTCTGCAGGGCAATCTCCCGCGCAACGCCTTCCACCCGCGCCTGCTCAAGTTGCGACGCGCAGTCATTCAGATGCGCCGCGATACGCTCCGGCTCAAACCCGGGAGCAGGACCCTGTGCGGACGCTGGGCCCGCGCCGACCGACGCGTCCTTCATCGCTTCCACAGCTTCCATCACCGCTTGTGTGCACCACGCCAGTCCGTTGATCTGCCGCACCCGTCCGCGCGGCTTCTGCGCCTCACGTTTATCGAATGCGTCATCAATGCCGCGCAGCGCCGCTTCCAGCGGAATCCCCGCCTCCCGCCACGTCTCAATCAGCGCCCAATCCAGTGTTGAGAGCAGCAGAATCGATCCGCGCCGCTGCTGAAACCGTTCTTCGATTTCCGTAAAGTAGTTGAAGTAGTTTTCCACGGCGCGCGTCAGGCCTTCGCTGTGGCTTTTGCGCGTGCGCCGCGATGCCGCTCGTAGATCAGCCGCAGCCCTTCGAGCGTCAGCGTGTCGTTGATGTGCTTGATGTACTTCGATTCGCCGGCAATCAGGTGCGCCAGGCCCCCCGTTGCCACGCACTCTGTCTTTGCGCCAAGCTCGCCAATCATCCGCTCTAGAATGCTGTCCACCAAGCCAATATGTCCGTAGAACAGCCCGATCTGCAGATTGTCCACCGTGTTTGTGCCAATCACCTTTGCGGGACGCTTGATTTCCACCCTCGGCAGCCGCGCCGCCCGCGCAAACAGCGCATCGGCGGAAATGTTCAGCCCCGGCGCAATGGCCCCGCCCACAAATTCCCCCTTGGCGGAAATCACGTCGAAATTCGTCGCTGTTCCAAAATCCACCACAATGCATGGCGCGCCATACTGCTCAAACGCGCCCACGCAGTTGGCAATGCGGTCCGCGCCCGCCTCGCTGGGATTGTCAATCCGAATCGGCATTCCGGTTTTCACGCCCGGCTCAATAAAAAGCGGCTTCTGCGCAAAGTACCGCTCGCAAAACTGCCGCAAAATCCAGTCGATCGGCGGCACTACCGACGCAATCACAATCCCCGTAATGTCTTTGCTCGCGATGCCTTCGCCGGCAAGCAGATCGCGCACCAGGATGCCGTATTCATCCGCCGTCTGCGCATGCCGCGTGCTGATGCGCCATGTCATGCGAAGCGCGCCCGTGCGCCCGCTCTCTATCGGATAAAGTGCGATCACCGTGTTGGTATTGTTTACGTTCAGCGCAAGCAGCATTCGTTCATCACCGGTTTTGTTTTTCTTCGCGCACTCCACCGCTCAGCACGGTCTTCAACCCCTCTGCAGTGCGTATTCGCAAAAAGCCGCGCGCGTCCAGTCCTTCCGTTACGCCCGCGTAGCCTTCCATCTCCTCAACATAAACCCTCTTGCCGCGAATCCACGTCGAGGCCTGCTCCAGCCGCGTGCGAATCTCGGCAGTTGCCGCGTCTAACGCTCCCGGCTCGGCCAGCGCACTTACTTCATTGTCCAGCGCGCGCAGCAGCGCAACCAGCAGTTCCTGCCGCGGCCAGTCCCGGCCAGTCTCAATGTGCAGCGAAGTTGCAACTTCCCGTAGCTCCTCTGGAAACCGCGGCTGATGCACATTGATCCCCATGCCGATCACCACATGCCGCACCCGCGTCACCTCTGCATTCATTTCCGTCAGAATTCCGCAGAACTTCCGCGAGCCAAACAGCAAGTCATTCGGCCAGCGCAAATCGCATTCCAGCGAGGTCACCTGCCGCACCGCCTCGCGCACCGCCAAGCCCGTTGCCAATGACATCCAAAGCGCATCCGCCGGAGCCATCGCCGGTCGCAGCACCACGCTCACATACAGCCCCGAACCCGGCGGAGAAGCCCACGCATGTGCTCCGCGCCCACGCCCCGCCGTCTGCTCATCGGCAAAATAGACTGATCCGTCCTCTGCGCCCGCATCCGCCTGCCCCATCGCATGGCTGCTGGTTGAGCCGATGCTTGGAAAATATCCCAGCTTGCCCGCGAAGCGCGTTCCCGCCAGCTCCGCGTCGAGCGCGGCTACGTCAATGTGATCGTCCACAGCGGAGTGCATTGCGGCTAATAAATCTCCGCCGTAATCTTCATGCTCAAATCCACCGCTGGTGCCGAGTGCGTAAGCGCGCCCACAGATATGTAATCCACACCAGTCAACGCGTACTTGCGAATGTTCTCCAGCAGAATCCCGCCCGACGCCTCCGTAGGAATATTTCCGCCGTGCTCGCGCACCATCGCCACAGCCTTCTTGATCTGCGACGGAGTCATGTTGTCCAGCAGCACCGACTCCGCACCGTGCTGCAGGGCCGTCTCAAGCTCATCAAAGCTGCGGACCTCAATGTCGATCGTCTGTCCCGCGCCCCGCATCGCGTGCGCCCGCTCCAGCACCTTCTCAATGCCGCCGCCTAAAGAAATATGGTTGTTCTTTATCAGGATGCCGTCCGACAAATCCAGCCTATGGTTCTCGCCGCCGCCGCAGCGCACCGCGTACTTGTCCAGCACCCGCAGCCCCGGAACTGTCTTGCGCGTGTCCAGCACCTTCGCCTTCGTGCCCGCAATTGCATCCACATACTGCCGCGTCAGGGTGGCAATGCCGCTCATGCGCTGCATCAGGTTCAGAATCACGCGCTCACACGACAAAATCGCCCGCGCTTCATAACGAATCACAGCCAGCGCTTGTCCCGCATGCACACGCACGCCGTCAAACATCTCCGGATGACTGATGACCTCGTATCGCGTGGTGCATTTTTTATCCAGCCGCGCGTAAATATCCAGGAACCGCGGTATACAGCCCAGTCCCGCCACCACGCAGTTCTGCTTCGCCAGAATCGTCGCCGAGGCCCGCAGCTTCGGATCTACGGTAATGGC
>DASZAG010000209.1:0-10661 GCA_035945555.1 Acidobacteriaceae bacterium | reverse complement strand
TACACCACGCAGGCAAAGCAGGAAACCCAGGCCGCTCGCGTCGTCATCGCAAAATCCGCGCTGAAAGAAGCCTGCGCCCTGCTCGAAGCGTCCGCAAAGCGCGCCAGTTTCGATCCCGACCAAACCACCGTCGCCGCGCTCGACACCATGCGCTCCGCACTTAGCGGAAAAATCCGCCGCAGTTTCTTCTCGCCGCTTAAAGCGCCGCTGCTTGCCGATCTCCGCATGGTGAAGGACTCCGACGAGCTTCGCCTCATGCGCCAGGCCGCCGCACTTGGCGATCAACTCTTCCTCAGCGTTCTGCCGCACATCACTCCCGGCACTACGGAAGCTGAGATCGCCGCGCACCTCGAGTTCGCCGCGCGCAGCTCGGGAGCCGACGGCATGTCGTTTGAAACCATCGTTGCCTCAGGCCCGCGCTCGGCCCTCCCGCACGGCCGCGCATCCGAAACGCGCCTGCCGCGCAACGGGTTCATAACTCTGGACTTCGGTGTTATCCTCAAAGGTTATTGCAGTGACATGACGCGCACCGTGTGCGTTGGCAAATTAACCAGTCAGGAGCGCACAGCGTACGAAGCGGTGTTGGAGTCGCAACAGGCAGGCGTGGCGGCTGTAAAGCCGGGTGCGACCTGCGGGGAAGTGGACGAGGCGGCGCGAGCCGTGTTGCGCAAAGCGGGTCTCGCCCGGTACTTTACTCATTCAACCGGCCACGGGGTCGGACTTGAGATTCATGAGTCCCCACGCGTGGCCGCAGGGCAATCGCTGGAATTGAAGCCGGGAATGGTCGTTACGATCGAACCCGGTGTTTATTTGGCGGGAAAATTCGGAATCCGCATCGAAGATATGGTCGCGGTAACGCAGCGCGGCAACAAGTTGCTGACAAATTCGACCAGGACATTGATTGAGCTGTGAACGAGAAAAACGATAAACGGGGCAGGCAGGCGAGAACACGAGTGATGAAACCTGAAGAGACGCAGGAACTGAAGGAACTCGTCGAGTTCCTCAAAGAAAACAACATCGGTGAGTTCGACTTCGAACGAGGCGACCTCAAGGTCCGCATTAAGTTTGCGCCGCAACCTGGCCAATCTGCCGATCTCGCGCAGATTGCCCGCCTCATCGCGGCTCAGCCGCAGGCCGCGCCCGCTCCGGTTGTGCTGCCTCAGGTTTACGCAACGGCGCAGCCGCCCGCTGCTGCATCAGCACCTGCAGACGCGCCCGCTGCACCTTCCGCCGAGTCCGAAGACGCTTCGCTCCACATCGTCAAGTCGCCCATCGTCGGCACATTCTATGAGGCTCCATCGCCCGGCGCTCCGTCCTTCGTCAAAATCGGAGACCAGGTTGAGAACGGCCAGGTCCTCTGTATCGTCGAGGCCATGAAGCTTATGAACGAAATTGAAAGCGACGTTGCCGGCGAAATTGTAAAACGCCTTGTTCAGAGCGGTCAGCCGGTCGAGTACGGCCAGCCGCTGTTTGCAGTGCGGCCTCGGTAACAGATTCCGGCAGCAAACCCGGTAGCGAGTTCAAATTATGTTTCGGAAAGTTTTAGTCGCCAATCGTGGCGAAATCGCGCTGCGCGTCATTTGTGCCTGCAAGGAAATGGGCATTCGCACCGTCGCCATTTACAGCGAGGCCGATCGCCATTCGCTGCACGTGCGCTTTGCCGACGAGGCCATCTGCATCGGCCCGCCGCGCTCCGCGGAAAGCTACCTCAACGTTCCCGCCGTCATCAGCGCCGCTGAAATCGCAGACGTAGACGCCATCCACCCCGGCTACGGCCTGCTGAGCGAAAACGCCAACTTCGCCGAGGTCTGTCGCGCTTCGAACATCAAGTTCATCGGCCCCCCGCCAGACGTTACGCGCCTGATGGGTGAAAAAGAAAAGGCCCGCCAGGCCATGAAGCACGCTCGCGTGCCAATTTTGCCCGGCTCTGACGGGGTGATCAATTCGGAGGGTGAAGCCCTCGAGTGGGCCAGGTCCGTCGGCTTTCCCGTCATCCTCAAGGCATCCGCCGGAGGCGGCGGACGCGGCATGCGCGTCATCCGCTCCGCCGCGGAACTCCCCGCGCTCTTCCAGGCCGCGCACACTGAGGCGCTCAACGCCTTCGGCAACGGCGACCTCTACATGGAAAAATTCATCGAGCGCCCGCGTCACATCGAGTTCCAGGTGCTTGCGGATCAGCACGGCAACGTCGTCTCCATCGGTGAGCGCGAGTGCTCCATTCAGCGCCGCCATCAGAAGCTCATTGAAGAAGCGCCTTCGCTCCAGGTCACGCCGAAACTCCGCGAAGAAATCGGCAGGACCCTCAAGCGCTCTCTCGAAAACGTTGGATACCAGAACGCGGGCACCGTCGAGTTTCTCATGGACGAAGACGGCAAGCTCTACTTCATCGAGATGAACACCCGCATCCAGGTTGAGCACCCCGTTACCGAATTTGTTACCGGAATCGACCTCGTCAAGGCGCAGCTAAGAATCGCCATGGGAGAAAAGCTCTCCTCCATCATCCCTGAGCACATTCCCATTCGCGGACACGCCATCGAGTGCCGCATCAACGCCGAGCACCCTGAAAAGTTCACGCCCTCAGCCGGCAAAATCACCGCCTTCAACGTGCCCGGCGGCAACGGAGTTCGCGTCGACACCGCGCAGTATGCCGAAGGCGTCGTCCCACCCTATTACGACTCGCTTATCGCCAAGCTCATCACCCACGGCCACGATCGAGAAGAGGCCATGGCCCGCATGCGCCGCGCCCTCGGAATGTTCATCGTGCAGGGAATCCACACCACCATCCCCCTGCACGCAAAAATTTTCGAGGACCACGATTTCCGCGTCGGCCGCTTCGACACCAAGTTCATGGAGCGCTTCTTCGAGAAGCAAAAGGCAAGCAAGTAGCGCGTCACCAGGTAAACCCGCCAGACTTCGGCGGCCACGATCCGTTAAGCTGCCGCAACAAAACGATCCGTCCAAAGTGATACGCATTATGCGCGGCCAGGCTTTCGAGCTGCTCGCGAACTGTCATGGTTCGCGTCGGTTGTCCTGCCGGAGAAGGGCAACGAATCGGCGTCTCAAGCCGGGCGGAATCCGCCGCCGCAGCTCCGGCCTGTGCGTTGCTCTCGAAGAACCGCCGACATAGCGCGGCCCAACTTTCGCGGGCAACGTCCGCATTGCCAGGAAACCCATCCGCCGCATGCTCGGGGCACGGAGTCTCTAGACCGTTCACCCACCCGAGCGTGATTTGCTGCCAATACGTAATGTGCCAAAGCTCCCCGTAGATCGTATGCGGCGCGCCTGGAGTGGCGCGATGCGCAAACTCATCGGTGATTCCTTCAAGTATGTGCGACGGCGGAGCCGCTGCGCTGTCGCCGGTTAAGGCGCGCTCCAATTCATTCCGAGGCTGCGTCGAAGTCATCCGGAAATTCTATTCATCCATCCGGAGCGCTGTCGAACTCTGAATAGATTTCGCGTGAATGCTTGAATCCAATAACCTCTCGCCTCCATCTACTACTCCCGGTACGCCAATATTTTTTCTGATTCAATTGATGGAGGACCACCGTGAGCATTGCCGAAAAGCTTCTCCCCGAGTTTGACCGCGAATTTTCCAGCACCCGCAAATTTCTCGCACTTATCCCCGATGACAAAATCTCCTGGAAGCCCCATGCCAAATCCATGGAACTGGGTCGCCTCGCCTCGCATATCTCCGACTTCTCCGAACGCGCTTATCAGGTGCTCACACAGCCCGAGCGCGTTGTCACGCCCGAGGAACTCGCGCAGCGCAGGGATGCATGGAAGTCCGCAACCCGCGAATCCATTGTGAGCAAGTTTGACGGCAGCCTTCAGAAAGCCCACGACGCTCTGGCCTCCATGCCCGACGCCAAGTGGGACACATCCTGGAAGCTCGTCTTCAGTGGCCGAACAGTTTTCGACGGCCCGCGAGGTTTAGCCTACCGAAACATCGTCGTCAGCCACATGATTCACCACCGCGCGCAGCTCGGGCTCTATCTGCGCCTCAACGACATCGCCATCCCCGGAACCTATGGCCCCTCGGCAGACGAGCAGTAACAAGCATGGGGTGAGGGTTAAGCGCTGTCGCCGATACACTTAACATGATGCCCGCGCACAGCAGCTTCCCATCGCTATACCCCATCCTCGACTCCAGTTATCTTGCCGGCGCAGCCGATCGCGCCGGCACGTTGCAACAGATCATCCGCGACCTCGCCAGCGCCGGCGTCGAGATCCTGCAATACCGCAACAAGTCCGAAGACGAATTCCAGATCCTCGCCGACGCACGCGCTCTGCGCGAAGCCGCTGCCGGAACGGGCCTCCTGCTCATCATCAACGATTACCCGGCCGTCGCGGTCCAGGCCGGGTTCGACGGCGTCCACGTCGGCCAGACAGACATGCCGCCCGACGAAGCCCGCCGAATCCTCGGCCCCGGCAAGATTCTCGGCGTCTCCACTCACAATGAGGCTCAGCTCCGCGCCGCTGATTCCCAGCCCGTCGACTACGTTGCCATCGGGCCCGTTTATCCAACAGCAACCAAGCAGAATCCCGATCCGGTCATCGGACTCGAAGGCGTCCAGCGCGCTCACCAGCTTACCCGCAAGCCCCTCGTCGCCATCGGCGGCATTACCGCCGCTAATGCCCCCGCAGTCCTGCGCGCCGGAGCCGATTCCGTGGCGATCATCTCCGCAATTTTTAAGCCTGAAGCCGATATCGTGGCGCGCGCAAAAGAGTTCCTGCGCCCTGGCCCGCGCCACCCATAAAATCTTTCCCCGTTCGCGCCAGACCTCTTACCGCGGGAGTACAATTCGTTGCCCGCGGCAGATATGCCGCGCGCCTGTTGTCAACGCGGGAGGTCTTATGAGCAAGAAGGGAACTACGCTTCTGCTTGTCCTTCCGGTCGCGTTGTCTATGCTGACCGGATGTCACCGCCACTCCTACTCAGAGAAGTACTACCTTATCGCCAACAACACCCATCTGCCATATTGGCAAACCGCGATTGCAGGATTCGACGCGGCCGCCCGCCAATACGGTGTCCAGGCAGTGGTTGCGGGGCCGCAGAACTTTGACTCGCAGGCGGAGCTGGATGCGCTCACGAAAGCTGTCGCCGCGAAGCCTGCAGGAATCCTGATTTCGGTGAGCGATACTGCCGTGCTGCAGGACGAGATCAATGCTGCAATCGACGCACAAATTCCGGTCATCACTTTCGACTCGGACGCGCCGCACAGCCACAGGCTCTATTTCATCGGAACCAACAACCGCGAGGCCGGTCACCTCGGCGGCCAGCGCGTCGTTCAGAAGCTGAACGGCAAGGGCAACGTCGTGTTCTTTACCATCGCAGGCCAGCCAAATCTTGACGAGCGCCTGAACGGCTACGAGGAGATCTTTTCAAGCAACCCCGGCATAAAGACGGCGGAAGTTGTGAACATCAAGGGAGACTCCGGCAATGCCTTCGATGCAGCGGAGCGGCTGGTTCGCCTCACCGGTCCCAATAAGATCGATGCCTTCATTTGCCTGGAAGCGTCATCGGGCAAGGACGTCGGGGAGATCCTGCGCAGAGATAATCTGAAGGATCGCCTGCTGGTCGCAATGGACGTGGATCCCGACACGCTGGACCTCATCAAGCAGGGCGTCATCGACAGCACCATCGCGCAGAAGCCCTACACCATGGCCTATTACGGATTGAAGATGCTGGACGAGATTCGCCATTACCCGCCGAAACCTCTCGCGGTGGATTACACCGTGAACACCTTTTCGACTTATCCCGTGTTTATTGACACAGGCACCGCAGTCGTGGACAAGAACAACGTTGACCTTTATCTGCAGCAGGAGAAAGAGGCCGAGAAGAAATAGGCGATGCGCAGTAAGTCCAATGGTTTGTATGAACTCCAAATTTTCTGATAGCTTTTGCATGCAACTCAGGCCATCAGCAAACCCATCCCTAACACAGGGGCGGTTCAGTTACATAAAGGAGAAACGGAATGAGGAAGACGATTTCGTGCCTGGCCGCGGCAGCTTTTACGACAGCCATGCTTGTCAGCGGTCCTCCGGCGACGGCATTGGGTAGAACCCCAAGTGCAGCCGCGTCGGGTTTACAGCCATACGGCGCGCCACAGGAAGGCTACTACCCCAACGAACCCTGGGCCGTTCCGCCAACGCAGTGGCAGGCCGCACAGCAGAAAGGCTTCAGGGATGGTGTAAGAGGCGCTCACAAGGACGCCGAGAACCATCGTCCACCCAACGTCGAAAATCGAGACGAGTTCCGCCGTCCGGATCGTGATGATATTCCCGGCGGTGATGTCGCTGCATATCGGGAAGGCTTCAGGCGCGGATACTGGGCGGGTGTACGTCACCTGATGGGCTACTACAACGGCCCGAATCCTTATGCGGAGCAAAACTACAACCAGCAATACGGTCCGCCGCCGCCGCCGCAACAGGGATACTATCCGCAGGAACAGTGGGCGGCCCCTCCAGGCGAATGGCAGGCCGTTCAGCAGCGCGGCTTCCGCGATGGCATAAGGGGTGCTTATAAGGACGCGCAGAATCACCGCCAGCCCGACGTCAACAACCGTGACGAGTACCGCCACCCGGATGGCGTTCGTGGTCCCGACCGACATCTATATCGCGAGGCGTTTCGACGCGGCTATTGGACAGGCGTCCGGCACATGATGGGCTACTACCACGGCCAATACCCTGAAGACTACGATCCGGTAAGGCCCTAAGTTGCAACAAAGGTGAATCAAACCTACGAAGGGAGAAGACATAATGAAAAAAACCATTACTTGCGCGGTTGCGGGAGCATTTGTCGCAGCCATGCTTATGAGCGGTTCACCGGCGAAGGCGTCACCCACAACCGCGGCCACACCCGCACCAGCCCTCCAGCCTTATGGTGCGCCTCAGGAGGGAGGGTATTACCCGAATGAACCTTGGGCCACTCCGCCCGCCGAGTATCAGGCTGTCCAGCAGAAGGGCTTCCACGATGGCGTAAGAGGCGCTTATAAAGATGCGCAGAACCATCGTCCGCCGAACGTCAATAACCGCGACGAGTATCGTCATCCGGATGTCCCGCATCGGGATCGCCGCGCCTATCGCGAGGCGTTCCGCCACGGCTACTGGACCGGTGTCCGTCACCTGATGGGCTACTATCACGGGCGTTATCCTGACGACGACGATCGTCGATAACGGATGAGCCACAAGAGGAGAGGCGCGCCACCCGCGCGCCCTCCTTTTTTCTTTAGCTTTGCCTTTGCACGTCTCGCATTTTTCGAGTAGAACACTGTCTAGTGTCTAACGTGTCCACTCGCAGCGAATCTCCTGTCTCCTCAACCAGCGCGCAATTTGCGCAGAGGCTGGGCCTCTTCAGTGCGACAGCCATCGTCGCCGGTTCGATGATCGGCTCAGGAATCTTCATTGTTCCCGCTGACATAAGCCGCAACGTGGGCTCGCCGGGCCTGCTCATCGTCGTCTGGCTGGTAACAGCCATTATGACCATCATCGGCGCTCTCAGTTACGGCGAGCTTGCCGCCATGATGCCCAAAGCGGGCGGCCAATACGTATACCTTCGCGATTCACTCGGCCCCATGTGGGGCTTTCTTTATGGCTGGACACTCTTCGTTGTCATCCAGACCGGCACACTGGCCGCAGTCGGCGTGGCCTTTGGAAAATTTCTCGGCGTCTTCTACCCAGCTGTCTCAGACTCGCACTGGCTCTGGCACATCGGCCATGTCCCGATATGGCGCGTTGGCCCAATGGCCCTCGGCAACATCGACATCGGCCTGAACACGGTGAACTTGACCTCGATCATCATGGTTCTTGTGCTCGCTGCGGTAAACGTATTCGGAATCCGCTCCGGCGCCATCATTCAGAACATCTTCACCACTGCCAAGGTGGGCTCTCTCATTGGCCTGGTGCTCCTCGGTGTCCTCGTCGGCCGCAATCATGCCGCCATCGCCGCGAACTTCGGCGCAAATTTCTGGAAGGGCGCGGGCTTCCACACGCTCCACGCCATCCACGTCGGCATGGGCGGTCCCATCGCACTGGTCGGAGTCTTCGCAATCGTGGCAGTCGTGCAGACTGGCTCTCTCTTCTCGGCCGACTCCTGGAACAACGTCACCTTTACCGCGGGTGAAATCCGCAATCCCCGCCGCAACATTCCACTGTCGCTCGTCATGGGCACCGGAATGGTTCTCGGGCTCTACATCCTCTGCAATTTCATCTATCTCATGGTGCTGCCCATGCACGGCGACCCGCATGGAGCAACGGTGCTCGCGCGCGGCATCCAGTACGCCACTGACGATCGTGTGGCCACCGCCGTTCTGCAGCAGATATTCTCCACTCGCGGCGCTTACGTCATGGCCGCCGCCATCCTCATCTCCACTTTTGGCTGCGCTAACGGACTCACCCTCGCCGGAGCCCGCGTTTACTACGCCATGAGCCGCGATGGGCTCTTCTTCAAGTCGGCAGGGAAGCTCCACCCGAAATATCAGACCCCTGTCGCTTCGCTCATTGTCCAGGCCATCTGGAGCTGCGTTCTCTGCCTCTCCGGCTCCTATAGCCAGCTACTCGATTACACGATGTTCGCCGCGCTGCTCTTTTACATCCTCACCATCAGCGGACTTTTTGTGCTGAGATTCAAGCAGCCCGATGCAGAACGTCCCTATAAAGCGTTAGGATATCCGGTGCTGCCTGCCGCCTATATTCTTATGGCGGCTTGGATCTGTCTCGTGCTTTTGCGCTACAGACCGCAGTACACATGGCCGGGATTGTTTCTGGTTCTGCTGGGCGTGCCTGTGTATGCGCTTTGGCGGCGTCAGGCAAAACATACCGCTGCGGTTGAAATTTCAGACAGGAGTATCTAAGCCGATTCGGATTGGCGACTGTCCAAAGCACCGGCGCTAATTCGGCATCGCGATCAGGCCTATGCCCAGCAAGCTATTTGCAACCAAACCACTCAGCACCATCATGGCCGAAGCCTCCGGCGAAGGCGAACACACCCTCAAGCGCGCGCTCGGCCCGGTCAACCTCACCACTCTCGGCATCGGCGCCATCATCGGGGCCGGAATCTTTGTCCTTACCGGCACCGCCGCCGCGCAGTTCGCCGGGCCGGCCATCGTGCTCTCGTTCATCATTGCCGGCATCGGCTGCATCTTCGCCGGTCTCTGCTACGCCGAGTTCGCCTCCATGATCCCCATCGCCGGCAGCGCCTACACCTACGGCTACGCCACCATGGGCGAAATCATCGCCTGGATCATTGGCTGGGCGCTCGTGCTCGAATACGCCTTCGGGGCCGCCACCGTCGCCGTCGGCTGGAGCGGCTTCGTCAGCAGTCTCCTCGGATTCTTCCACATCAAGGTTCCGTTTGACGCGACCCCGCACGTCGCCTTCTCGCTCTTTGGCCACGCCGTCAACGCGCAAGTTGATATCTATGCCCTCGCCGCCATTGTCATCATTACCGCCATCCTCGTCGTCGGCGTAAAGGAATCCGCCAACTTCACTAGCACCGCTGTCATCATCAAGGTCTCCGTCGTCCTTGTCTTCATCGGACTCGCTGCGATGTTCGCCTTCGGCCATCGCCACCTCATGATGACCAATTGGCACCCGTTCATTCCCCAGAACACCGGCCACTTCGGTCACTTTGGCTGGTCGGGAATCATGCGCGGCGCTGGTGTAGTCTTCTTCTCTTACATCGGCTTCGACGCCGTATCCACCGCCGCCCAGGAAGCGAAGAATCCGCAGCGCGACATGCCCATCGGCATCCTCGGCTCGCTCATCATCTGCACCGTTCTCTACATCATCGTTGCCGGGCTGCTCACCGGCGTGGTTCCTTACACCCAGCTGAACGTGCCCGCCCCAGTCGCCAACGGCGCGGCTGTCATCGGCGTCAACTGGGGCGTCGTCATGATTGACTTCGGAGCCATCGCCGGACTTGCCTCCGTCATGCTCGTCATGTTGCTCGGCCAGTCGCGCGTCCTCTACACCATGTCCCACGACGGACTCATCTGGAAATGGGCAGGCAAGCTCCACCCGCGCTTCTGCACGCCCTACATCACGTCGATTGTCGTTGGCTGCTTCGCGGCCTTCCTCGCCGCTTTCTTCCCCATCGGACTCCTCGGCGAACTCGTCAGCCTCGGCACCCTGCTGGCCTTCACCATCGTGTGCCTCGGAACCTGGGTCATGCGCGTCAAGCAGCCGGACGCCCCGCGCCCCTTCCGCACGCCTTGGGTTCCGCTCGTGCCCATCTGCGGAATGATCGTCTCAGTCGCCCTGATGGTCTCGCTCGACCGCCCAGCCTGGATCGGCTTCGGAAGCTGGCTCATCATCGGACTCATCATCTACTTCACCTACAGCCGTAAGCACAGCAAGGTGCGTCGCCAGCTCGCCGGTTCCACCGAGCCAGTCTAGCGCTGAAGCATTCAAACGAGCCCTTAGCAGAAACGGCCTCCCCAGCGGAGGCCATTTCCATTTACCACGATTTCTCACGCGTCCAGCAGATGCGCGAAGCGCGTCAGCAGTCCCGCGAAGCGCGGGTGCCTGGACGGCCAGTCCCTAGCTCTCAACCAGCGTAGCCTGCGCCTCTCTCATCTGCATAGCACCCGACACGAACCGCTCGCCGACCATCATGGCTTTGTAGAGGAAAACCTCCGCCACTTCCGGCTCGAATATCTCGA
>DASZAG010000208.1:0-22152 GCA_035945555.1 Acidobacteriaceae bacterium | reverse complement strand
GAAATGACCGACACCACGCTCGAAGGTGGCCCAGTCGAAGCGGTCTACATTCGCGCCCCGCGTATCCTTAAGACCGGACCCGAAGTGCGGGTGCTTGCCGAACGCAAGGGCTTCCCGGTTTTGGTCGAGCAAAACCACATCATGGCCGCGACCTTCCACCCTGAGCTATCCGCCGACCGCCGCGTTCACCGGCGCTTTGTGGAACTTGTGCGCCTTCGTATGGCGGACATCCGCTGAGGAGCCCATGCCCTGCATCCTCGCTCTGCTCGAAAGCTCACGCGTAGCCTGGATGCCCCCGGACGGCGCGCTCCACGGGCCAATCGTGGACAAGCTCATGTTCTGGAACCTGGTCGCGCTCTGCGCCGCCGCCGTCATCGCGCATCTCTGGCTAATTTTCGCGTTGCTGCGCCGCCGCCCATCTTCGGGAACAGTTCCGGCGGCGGTTCGCTGGGTGCTGATCGCGGCCTTCTGCGTCATGTACTCATGGATGGCGCTCACCGCGCAGCGCCTGTGGGCGGCGAGCCGCTACGACGGCCCTTCCCTCACCGCAATGCATGTTGAAGTGGTGGGCGAGCAGTTCCAGTGGTACTTTCGGTATCCCGGGCCGGATGCCACATTCGGTGCGACCCGCCCGCAACTTGTAAACCCAGCGGCGGGAAACCCGTTAGGGCTTGATCCCCGCGATCCGAGTGGTGCCGACGATGTCGTTTCCAGCACTTTGGTCTTGCCAGCGGGGCGCGAGGTCGATCTGCAATTGCGCTCGCTTGACGTGATTCATGGATTTTTCATCCCAGGCATGCGCCTGAAGGAAAACACTGTACCTGGCATGCTGTTGCATCTTCACTTCACTCCCGTCGATCTCGGAACCTATCCCATTCTGTGCAGCCAGGTCTGCGGCTCAGGACATGGGCGCATGCAGGCGCGGCTCATGGTAGTTTCGCCAGCCGACTATACGGCGTGGATCGCCGGACGCGAGCGCGTCCGCGCCGAAGAGGAGCCAGGCCAGTGAAGCGAGTCCTTTCCCGCATCTTCACAGCTGACCATCGCACGCTCGGCGTTTATTACCTCTATCTCGCACTCGCCGCCGTCACGGTCGGGACCATCCTCTCGCTCATGATGCGTGTGCACCGCGTATGGCCAAACATCATCATCCCATTTGTTGGCGTGGTTAAGCCGGAAGACTATCTGGCGATGGTTACGATGCATGGCACACTGATGGTGTTCTTTGTGCTCACCACCGCGCCGCAATCAGGCTTTGCGAACCTCGTACTACCCGCGCAGATCGGCGCGCGTAAGATGGCGTTCCCGCGCATTAATGGTGCCGGTTTCTGGCTCTCGGTCGTCGCATTTCTAGTTCTGATCTCAGGAGCGCACATCACTGGCGGCGCAGCTATCTCGGGCTGGTCAAGCTACCCGCCGCTCAGCGCGCTGCCCAACTCCGGCCCCGGACAAGGCCTGGGCATGGACCTTTGGCTCATCAGCATCGGTATATTCTGTATCGCATCCTGGCTGAGTGCCGTGAACATGCTGGCGACCATTCTGGGCGAACGGCGCGCAGGAATGACCTGGTCCCGTTTGCCCATGACGGTGTGGGCGTGGCTGGTCACCTCCATCCTCACGCTGCTGGTCTTTGCCGTGCTGCTGGCCGCTGTCATTCTGCTCTTCAGTGACCGCCACTTCGGATCGAGTTTCTTTATCCCGATGGGAGATATGATCGACGGACGGGTTGTCGGTCGCGGCGACGGCTCGCCGTTACTCTGGCTGCACCTATTCTGGTTTTTTGGACACCCGGAGGTCTATATCGCGGTGCTGCCAGGTATGGGTCTGGCGACTTCGCTGTTTGCCAACTTCACGCGGCGACGGGTGCCGGGTTATCGTGTGATGGCCGGAATGCTGGTCGCCATAGGCCTTCTGGGGCTGGTTGTCTGGGGCCATCACATGTTCGTCAGCGGAATGAATCCGTATGCGGGAACAGCGTTTGCGCTGACCACCATGGCCATTGCCGTACCCAGTACGATTGAGGTCATTGGCTGGCTTTGCATGTTGTGGGGAGGCGGGCTTAATTTGCGCACCCCAATGCTCTTCGCCCTCGGATTCCTGTCCTTCTTCATCGCTGGAGGCCTTACGGGGCCGCTGCTTGCCCAGCCCGCACTTGATGCCTATCTCCACAACACCTTCTTCGTGGTGGCGCATTTCCACCTGGTGATGGCCATGGCTGGAATATTTTCCGTCTTCGCAGGCATTTACTATTGGTTCCCACTCATTACCGGCCGCATGATGAATGAGACCCTCGGCAAGCTGCACTTCTGGATCTCGCTCATCGCTGCTTACGGTACGTTTCTGCCCATGCATTTCGCTGGACTTGCCGGAGAACCGCGCCATTACGACCGCCTCACGGGACCCGCAATCGGCTTCCCATCCCTCATTCCGGTCGAACGAGGCATCACATACTCAGGGGCGCTTTTGGCCGCTGCGCAATTGATCTTCCTTTGGAATGTATTTGCCAGCGCGCGCCGCGGAAGGATCGCCGATGAGAATCCGTGGCAGGCGGCAACGCTTGAATGGGCCAACGGGACCGCACCAAAGCGAGTGGAACGCGGACCATATGATTACGATCTGCCGTCGGGCGGAGGTGGGTTTCATCCGCAGTGGGAGTGCCCGGCTCAACAGGAGTAATCTTTAGCTTGTAGAGGAGTGGATATGCCTGCCACCTTCACGCGCCATCAACAGGTCGATATCGAACGGAAGGATACCGGTATCGGCGGCAAGCCGCCTTTGATCCACCGGCCTACCGGGGGTGGCGGCGATGGCGAAAATTGGGAGAACCATTCCGAAGGAAATCACGGCCCCCGCGAGCTTCTTATCCGCTACCGCCTCGGCGTGTTCTTCGCGCTCGCCGGCGATCTCATGTTCTTTATCGCGCTGGTGAGCGCATTCTTCGTCCGGCAAAGCACAGGCCATTTTGATGTCCACAATAATTACATTACTGACTGGCGGGCGCTGCCCATCCCGCATATTCTGTGGTTCAACACCGCTGTTCTTCTGCTGAGCGGCCTGACCATCGAGATGGCCCGTCGCCAGCTCTTCCATGAAATCGACGTGATGGAAGAGTGGCTTGGCCTCGGACGACCCGCCGTAAAACGAGCAGCGCCCTGGCTGGCCGCGACCCTCGCGCTCGGCCTCACCTTCCTCGCCGGGCAATGGATCGCATGGCTCCAGCTCGTGCACGAGGGATACCATTTTTTGTCGATCGACCCCAGCAGCCATTTCTTCTATCTCATTACCGGCATCCATGGCCTGCACTTGATCCTTGGCATTTTCGCGCTCGTTGCCGCGCTCATCGGGCTATTCGCACTCAAGAAGGTCGAATTCCGGCAGATCGCCGTGGACTGCGTGGCCTGGTACTGGCACGCAATGAGCTTCTTCTGGGTATTCTTGTTCGTGCTTCTAGTGTTCTTCCAGTGAGAAACGTCCGGACCGCGGCAATGCTGGCAGCGCTGCTACTGTTGCCGTCAGCCAGCTTCGCCTGTCCTGCATGCCGAGATGTCACAGCTGGCTCGGCCCCTCAAGTCCGCGCCGGAATTCGCAAAGGGATTCTGGTGCTCGGAATCCCCGCGGGAGCAGTCTTTCTTGGAATCCTCGGGGTTGCGTGGAAGATGAAACCGCAGGCGGAAGAGGAATCAACTGAGAAGAAAGCGATTTGAAGCGAGAATCTTCCTTCAGCCCTCCTGGGTGGGGCGATTTGTCAGTCTCCTTTTGTAACGGGATTCATTGACGACGACTCCCCAGGCTGTCTCTGCGCGGCGTTCGCCGTCCGGTATCCAGCCATCCATTCGATAGAAGCGGTGAGCACGAACGTTGCCGTCGAGAACCCACAGGGCAGCGCGATCAAACCCGCTTGCTAAAAGACGCGCGCGGGCGGCGGAAATGAGAGTAGCGCCCATGCCCCGACCCCAATACTCAGGATCAACATAGAGCGCGCAGAGTTCTCCAAATTCTTTCAAGTCCGCCCCGCGGTACGGCATGATGGAGGCGAATCCTTGAATCAGACCCGCCTCGACTGCCACGATCGTCTGCGGTTTTGAAGGGTCAGAGTGCGTGAAATCGTAAACTTTCGCCCTGTCTTCAGCGCGAAGGTCATCGAGATACCTATCCGGCAGAAGCGACCGGTAGGCCGCTCGCCATGCGCGGACATGCACACGAGCTACCGCCAGTGCGTCTTCCGGTTCAGCGGATCGGAGCAGCATGTCTTACTGTCGCATGAAATCTGGTAAAAATTGGACGAAATCGAAACGAGCGATTTAGCAGTAACCTCCGCCCACAAAATGCACAATCTCAAACTTGTCGCCCGCCTGGATGGCCGTTCCTGGCCAAGCTTCGCGGCGCACAATGGATCCGTTGTGCTCCAAAGCGACGCGGTCGCCTTTAAGTTCAAGGGCCTGGAGGAGATCAGCAATGGTGGGGGTAATTGGCAAAGCGGAAAAATCACGCTCTTTGCCATTGATGACAAACTGCATGTTCTGAATGTATATCAGGCAGGGCGGGTCTGCGGACGCGACGCCTGCCCCGCTGCTATCTAAACAGGACGTGCCAAAGCTCCCACACGCCTGCCGCAGCAACAACCAAAAACAGGTTGAAGAGCATGGCGAACATCAGGCCGCGGAATGCGCCTCCGCGTGGTTCATTCCCATCCTGCCGGACGCGCGAATCAAGGGTCTTGGGGAATGAGACCGAGTGATCTTTTCCAAATATCTGAGTGGCCATTTGAGGAGACAGCCTCCTATGGACACGGTATCGGCAATATCTTTAGACAGCTTGAGGAAACGGGAGACTCATTCACCGGAATGATTCAAAACGGGACAGCCCCGCTCAAGTCCCATTTCGGAACTCTCTAACCCCTACTTCACGGACGGCGGCAGATCCAACTGCATTTGGTCCACATAGCACCACGCCCAACTTTCACCCGGCTCAAACGACCGCATGATCGGATGCTTCGTCGCATGAAAATGCTTCGTCGCATGCCTGTTCTTCGACGAGTCGCAGCAGCCCACATGCCCACATTCCAGGCACAGACGCAAATGTACCCAGCGGTCGCCGCTCTTCAGGCATTCTTCACAGCCATCTGGCGTGCGCGGCGTTACGTTACGAACCTGATTGAGATGCGAGCAGCCGGTCATGTTCTCTCTCATGCTTTCTATTTTGCAGCTTTCGAGGCCAGCACGTCGATCTTCTCTATCTTCGGCGGCTCTGCCAGAAGTTCCGGCGCCTTCTGCATCAGCGCTGCGGCAACCTTGCCTGACAGGTGCGCGTCGCGCCCGGACTCCGTTTCGAACGTGTCGAATATTCCAAAGCTCGACGGGCCAATCCTCAGCGCGAACCAAGCTCTCGTTTGAGGTTCCGCATTAACAAGCGGCACGGCTGATTGTAGAAACTCCGCAACTTCCCGTTCTTTTCCTGCCTTCGCCTTGATCATCACCCACAGTGCGACCTTGTCCATGTTTCTTATGTTCTCCTTTGCGGCTGTTGGATGCGCGAACTCACAGCTCTGCAGCAAAAGGATTTTCAAGCCACGAACGCGGGAACGATGCGATTGCCTTGCATTATCCCCTTCAAAACTTGACTCTTGACAGTGGAGAAACTAGAGTCGAAATGTAACCCGTTTGACGTTCTCACCTGAGGCAAGTGAAGCAGTATGCAATCCCATCCATACTCATGGAATTACGTTCCGCTGCTGATGCAGGTCGTCCTGGCGGTGGCCATGGGCTGCTCCATGACGCTCGTTTCCTGGTTCATCGGACGTCACCGCAACTCCAAAAGCAAACTCGCCGCCTATGAGTGCGGAATCCCCGCCGAGGGCGACGCCCGCGGACGCTTCTCCGTGCGTTTCTACATGGTTGCCATGCTCTTCATCTTGTTTGACGTGGAAGCGGTCTTCATGTTTCCGTGGGCCATCATCTATCGCGAGCTACCTAAGATTACCGGCTCGCGCCTTTTCGGCTTCTGGGAAATGCTGGTCTACCTGGGCTTTGTGCTGGTCGGCTTCTTCTATATCTGGAAAAAAGGCATCCTCGACTGGGCGTCAGAAAAGGGCGATCTTTAGGACGAAATGACTCAGCCGGACAAAGACGCTGTACTTGAGGCCCACGCGCAAAATCGGGCCATCGCTTCCCTTCTCAGTTCCGTCCCCAGCGCGATTCTCGACGCGAAATTCGAACTTGGTGAGCTTACACTGACTATCGCGAAGGACGACATTCGCTCGGCGGCAAGTGTCGTGCAGCAGGCTGGGTACAACTTCCTCGAAGACGTGACGTGTGTGGACTGGTATCCGAGCGAGCCGCGCTTCCATGTCGTTTACCACATCCTTTCGCACAAGCTGAAAGAGCGGGTACGGCTGGTTGCGCCTGTGGAGTCCATCGATCCATCGATTGAAAGCATCACGCCCATTTGGCCTTCTGCTAACTACTATGAGCGCGAGGTATGGGATCTCTTCGGCGTACGCTTCAACGGCCACCCCAACCTTCGTCGCATCATGATGCCAGAAGAATGGCAAGGTTATCCGCTGCGCAAAGACTATCCAGTGGAGGGGTATCGGTAGATGGGTGACATGCCGCAATTCGTAGCGACCTCCTCTCTCCTCGAGCCGCGCCCCGAAGAAGGCTCCAAAGACCGCACGATGGTCCTGAACATGGGGCCGCAGCACCCGTCTACGCACGGAGTTCTGCGTCTTGTCATCGAAATCGACGGCGAGACGGTGCTCAAGGTCGTTCCGGACATTGGCTACCTGCACACCGGCATCGAGAAAACCTGCGAGGCCAAGTTCTATCAGCAGGTGGTGCCACTCACCGACCGCATCGACTACCTGTGCCCCATGACCAACAATCTGGTCTTCTGCCTGGCCGTCGAAAAGCTTCTGCAAGTCGAAATCCCGGAGCGTGCGCAGTGGATCCGTGTGCTGCTGAACGAGCTTACGCGGCTCAACTCGCACCTGGTGTGGCTGGGCACGCACGCAATGGACATTGGCGCGCTCACCGTGTTTTTGTATTGCTTTCGCGAGCGCGAAGAAATCCTGCGTATCTTTGAAGCCGTAAGCGGCCAGCGCATGATGACCTCCTATTTTCGCGTAGGCGGGCTGGCGCTGGAGCCGCCGCTGGATCTCTTCGGGAGAATCCAGAAACTGTTGAAAGTGCTGCCGGAACGGATCGACGAGTACCAGAACCTCCTCACCGGCAATCCCATCTGGATGGGCCGTCTCAAGGGTGTCGGCATTCTTAGCGCGGAAGATGCGATTGCGCTGGGCGTCACCGGGCCGCCGTTGCGCGCCTCCGGCGTGGACTGGGATCTGCGGCGCGATATGCCCTACTCCAGCTACGAAAAGTTTCAGTTCAAGGTGCCCATATCTAACGACTGCGACGTGCTGGCGCGCTATCTGATCCGCATCGAGGAGATGCGGGAGTCGGTAAAGATTTGCCAGCAGGCGCTCGACGGCATGCCCGAAGGCCCCATCAAGGCAGATGCTCCCAAGGTGGTGTTGCCAGACCGCGAAAAGATGAAGTCGCAGATGGAGTCTCTCATCTACCACTTCAAGATCGTCACGGAGGGCTTCGCCGTGCCTGCCGGACAGGTTTATCAGGCGGTGGAGTCGCCGCGCGGTGAAATGGGCTACTACGTTGTGAGCGATGGAACAGCAAAGCCCTATCGGGTGCACATGCGCAATCCATCGTTCGCCACGCTGCAGGCTTTGCAGAAGATGTGCGAGGGCCGGCTCATCGCCGATGTAATTGCCGTTATTGGCTCCATAGATATTGTGCTGGGAGAGATTGACCGATGAGCTTTCTCTATACCAATCAGCAGTGGGCGGAGGCGCGCCAGAAGGAAGTCGCCGAGCGACCTCGTGCGGTCGCGGCCTTCTGGCCGGAGATGAAAAGGGCTTTTCAGGAACTTGCTGCGCTGGAACCGGCAAAGAGCCACATCCTCGTCGCTCCCGGAGACGAAAACCCTCATTTATTTGTCGTCTCCGCAGGGCTGTTCGACCTGAAGCTTGCCGCCGATCCGCTCAGTGACACCGTCTTCTACGCCTACACTTCAAGCACGCTCAAGAAGCTCGTTCCGAGTGATAGCGCTATCTACCATTACGGCCAACTCAGACTGGCGCGGGGCATCTGGGGCGTAATCGACTCGCCGGGCGACGAAGCACACAAGATTTTCGCGGATGATCCGCAGACCGTAAAGGATTTTCCACTCGCCGACCGCTTCGCACAGTGGGCGCTCGACACATTGCTGGGCGGGTATCCGGCCATCATCGCATTGGAAGAGGCCGCAGCGGCAAAAGCAGAAGCGGACGAACAGGCCGCAAGGAAAGAGGCGCAACGTGCCGGCAACGCAAGAGAGCCCGAACGAGCGGCATAGGCTCTATGCGGAGCTGTGGATCTCGTTCACCGCGCTCATTCGCTCCTATGTAGCGGCGCACGACTTGGCGATGCCGGTTGCAAGCCATGTGCAGGTGGAAGACGCCGAACAAGGACACCTGGCGCTGCGATCCGGGAGCAGAACACTGGCGCTTGAGTTCGATCCGGCGCAGGGAACGGGGAGTTGGGCGATATACGACGGCGACCCTGATCATGACCGTGTACTGGACCGGGGCGGTTTTGAGATTGATGAAAACAGCCGGGTGGCCATGAGCGACCGGCCTGGAAAACTGGAACTGGAAGTTGCGGCGGAAGCATTCACCGCCAAAGTATTTGACTAAGTTTGATTGGGAGTAGGCGTTGGCAACGGAGAAGAAGACGATATTTTCACCCGAACTCGCGGCGCACTTCGACAAGCTCGTAACGCTGTATCCGGTGCGGCGTTCGGCGCTGGTTCCCATGCTGCTCTACGCGCAGGACGAGGTCGGCTACATCTCGCCTGCAGTCATCGCTGAAGTCGCCGAGCGCATCGGCATCCGTGAGAACGACGTGGCAAGCGTCCTGAGCTATTATTCGATGCTGCGCACCAAGCCCGCAGGGAAATATAACATTCAGGTCTGCACCAATATTTCCTGCATGCTGCGCGACGGCTACGGCATTCTGGAGCATTGCAGCAGGCGGCTCGGCATCGGACACAAAGAAGTCACGCCTGACGGCGTGTTTTCACTCGAAGAAGTTGAGTGCATTGGAGCCTGTTGCTGGGCGCCTGCGATTCAGGTCAATTACGACTTCTTTGACGACCTGACCCCTGGAAAAATGGATCGGATTATTGACGATTACAGAGCCGGACGCGGAAAGGAGACTGTGTAACTATGCCGAGTCTCGTTTCCCATCCCGATGAAGTGAAAATCATTTCGCACCGCTTTGGACAAGGCGCAGCGGAAATCGACCGATACATCGAGCTCGACGGCTACAAAGCCACGCGTGCCGCAGTTGAGAAAGGCCCCGAATGGATCATCAATGAGATGAAGGCATCCGGGTTGCGCGGACGTGGCGGCGCGGGCTTTCCAACAGGGCTAAAGTGGTCTTTTGTTCCCAAGCAGTCCGACCGGCCAAAGTACGTCCTCGTGAACGGAGACGAGTCCGAACCCGGCACATGTAAAGATCACGTGATCTTTCTGCACGATCCGCATGCCGTGATCGAGGGAACCATCATCGCCGGGCTCGCCATTGGCTCGAAGATGGGCTTCATCTATCTGCGCGGCGAGTATCGCTACCTGCTCAAGATCATGGAGAAGGCGGTTGCCGACGCCTACGCAAAAGGCTTTCTCGGCAAAAACATCTTCGGCTCGGGAATCGACTTCGACGTCATCACGCAAACTGGTGCGGGCGCTTATGAAGTCGGTGAAGAGTCGGCCCTTATGGAGTCGCTCGAAGGCAAGCGCGGAGTTCCGCGCATCAAGCCGCCCTTCCCCGCTGTTGTGGGGCTCTACGGCGGACCCACGGTCATCAACAACGCTGAAACCATCGCCTCTGTCCCACACATTCTGCTGATGGGCGGCGAGGCGTATGCAAAGGTCGGCTCGGAGCGCAACGGCGGGACACGGCTGTTTGGGATTAGCGGCCACGTCGAGCGTCCCGGCGTCTATGAGCTGCCCATGGGCTACAGTCTGCGCAAGGCCATATATGAGGTCGGCGGCGGAATCCGTGGCGGCAAGAAGCTGAAGGCCGTGGTTCCGGGTGGATCCTCCACTCCGGTCCTCACTGCCGACGAAATCGATGTCGGACTCGACTTCGACCAGATGGGCAAAGCAGGAACCATGCTTGGTTCGGGCGGCATCGTCGTCCTCGACGAAAGCGTCTGCATGGTGGAGTTCGCGTTGCGGACCATTCAGTTCTACCAGCACGAGAGCTGCGGATGGTGTATTCCCTGCCGCGAGGGTACCGACTGGCTCAAGAAATCCATTGGACGCCTGCACGCGGGCGGCGCCGTGGACAAGGACATCGACAACATCCGCTATCTCGCCGAGAACATGCTGGGCCGTACCTTCTGCCCGCTCGGCGACGCGGCCGCCATGCCGACGATCGGCTTTGTAAAGAAGTTCCGGAAAGAATTTGAAGACCACCTGAACGGCAGGGGCTGCCCCTACAAGCACGCGCGGGAACGCGAAGAGGCGCTGGTTTAGCGCATGGGAAGAAGATTGAATGGCTGACGTAACTTTCACTGTTGACGGTAAAAAGCTCACCGCGCCCGCGGGCACGCTGCTGATTGATGCCTGCAAGGCCGCGGGCATTGAGATTCCGGCGTTCTGTTATTACCCCGGTCTCTCGCTGCAGGCCGCCTGCCGCATGTGCCTGGTTCGCCTCGAAAAGGTCCCCAAACTGCAAACCGCGTGCACCACGCCAGTTGCCGAGGGAATGGCCGTTTCCACCGAGACCGACGAGATCAAGCAGGCGCGCAAGTCCATGGTCGAGTTGCTGCTCGGCAACCACCCACTCGACTGTCCAGTATGCGACAAGGGCGGCGAGTGCGAACTGCAGGACATGACCTACAAGTATGGCGCCGGCGAATCGAAATACGTGGAGATCAAGCAGCACCGCGAGGAGCAACAGTGGTCGCCGGTCGTCTATTTCGATCGCCCCCGCTGCATCCTCTGCTATCGCTGTGTCCGCGTCTGTGGAGAAGGCATGGATGTGTGGGCGCTCGGCGTGGAGAATCGTGCCGTCGGCAGCGTAATTGCGCCTAATGGCGGAGACCACCTGAACTGCGAAGAGTGCGGCATGTGCATCGACATCTGCCCCGTCGGCGCGCTCACTTCTGGCACCTATCGCTACAAAACGCGCCCGTGGGAAATGAACCACGTAGCCACCATCTGCACGCATTGCGGAGATGGCTGCAAGACTACGCTCGGCGTGCGCATTGTCACCGACGGTTCGGAAATCATTCGCGGCAACAACCGCGACAAGAGCGGCATCAACGGCGACTTCCTCTGCATCAAGGGCCGCTATGCCTTCGACTTCACCACTCACGCCGAGCGCATCACCAAGCCGCTCATGCGACAGGCTGATGGCAAGCTCGCGCCCGTAAGCTGGGAGCAGGCTCTCGACTTCGCCGGACGCCGACTCAAGGAAGTGCGCGACTCCCGCGGCGGCAAAGCCATCGGCGTCATCGGATCCAACCGTACCACCAATGAAGAGAGCTACTTGCTGCAAAAGTTCGCGCGCGGCGTGCTAGGCACCAACAACATTGACCACCACCGCACGGCCGATTACGCTGCATTTGCCGCTGCCCTGAAGGGTCATGCCGGACGCGAGGCTTCTTTGCGAGACTTCGCAAGCGCCCCGGCCATACTGCTCATCGGCAACGATCCCACTGAGCAGCATCCGGCGTTGGCATGGCAAGTCCGCACTAATGTTCGCCTCAACCGCTCGCGCCTCTACGTCGCCAACCATGCCGACATCAAGCTCCGCCGCCAGGCCAAAGCCGCCGTCACTGTTCCGCAGACGGGCTACGCCGCATTTGTGCAGTACCTGTCCGGAAGAGAGGGGAGCTTTGACGGCAATGACGCAACGGCCGGATTCTGTGACGCGATCCGCAACGAATCATCGCTGCTCATCGTCTTCGGCTCTGAGCTTCGGGGACGCGACATTCAATCGCTCGTCCAGTTCGGCCTCTCGCTGCCGGATACAAAGTTTGCCTGCCTCGGCGACTACTCCAACTCACGGGGCGCAGCGGACATGGGCCTGTTGCCCGATCTGCTGCCGGGCTACGTTCCGGTTTCAGCAGCGGCGCAATTCAACGAGGAATACTGTGCTTCCCTACCGACTCAGCCGGGGCTCGACCTCGTAGAGATGTTCGACGCAGCCGGTCGTGGTGACCTTGCAGCGCTTTACGTCGTGGGCTCCAACCCGGTAGCCCGTTACGGCATTGACCCCTCATCGCTCCGCAACACCTTCCTCATCGCGCAAGATATGTTCCTCACTGAGACTGCCGCGCTGGCCGATGTGGTGTTCCCGGCAGCCAATCTTTATGAAAAGGCCGGCACCGTCACCAACACGTACGGTGACTTGCAGCTTGTGAAGAAGGCTGCTGACAAGGCTGGGGTCCGCACCGATTTTGAACTGATTGTGCGGCTCGCCGACAAGATGGGAGCCAATCCAAAGACCCTCGTTCCTTTCGGCAAAGGTGTCCGTGCGGACTTCGGACAGACTCGAGGAGCGCAATCCGGCGAGGCGGATCGCCATGCGGTCTGGCTCGCGGCCAATCATCTTGAGCCGAAGCTCAGCCCCTTTGATCCTTTCGCCATCTTCGACGAAATCCAACGGCTTGTGTCCGCCTACAACGTCCCGCGCCTCAACCTGCTTACCGGGAATGATGAGCACATTAAGTCTGAACTGGTGCAAATTGAGCCCGGTTCTGCGCGGCGCGACCTGGTGTTTCCGTCAAATGACGATCTCTACACCTCCGGCACGCTCGGGAAATACTCCGCCAAACTCAGGGAAACCGTCGAGTCCGGCACCACCGTCATGAAGCCTGCGGAATCCGAAACCGCGGCAGATTAGCAAACGCTTTGGGAAGGCATTGTGGAAGTTAGCTTCTGGTTGTTCATATTAATCAGCGTGCTGAAGGTGATCATCGTTACGGTGATCCTGCTGATCGCCGTCGCCTATACAGTGCTGCTGGAGCGCAAAGTTGTCGGCCGCATCCAGAACCGCTGGGGACCCAGCCGCGTCGGGCCCTTTGGCCTGCTTCAGCCGCTGGCCGACGGCATCAAGCTCTTCCTCAAGGAAGACCTGATGCCCACGAGCGTCTACAAGCCCTTGTTCATTCTCGCGCCCATCATCGCGCTGAGCTGCGCTCTCATGTCTATCTCGATGGTTCCGTTCGGAGCGAACATCCATTACCACGGCATCGATCTCTTCCAGATATCCGACATCAACATCGGCCTGCTCGTGATTCTCGCTGTCACTTCCGTCGGTGTTTACGGAATTGCGCTTTCAGGTTGGTCTTCTAATAACAAGTACTCCCTGCTCGGGGCGCTGCGCGCCAGCGCACAGGTCATCAGCTATGAGCTGGCCCTCGGCCTTTCCGTCATAGGAGTCATTCTTCGGGCGCAGTCATTCCGCCTGCGCGACATCGTGAATGTCCAGGCAACGCACGGACTGCTGTCGTGGAACTTCTTCGGCGGATGGCAGTTCGTCGCCTTCTTCATTTACATTACGGCGGCCTTTGCGGAAACCAACCGTACGCCCTTTGATTTGCCTGAGGCGGAAAGTGAGCTGACCGCCGGCTACCACACCGAGTACAGCTCCATGAAGTTCGCGATGTTCTTCATGGCTGAGTACGCGAACATGATCACGGTAGGTTGCGTCGCCACACTGCTGTTTTTTGGCGGATGGTCCAGCCCCTTCGGCCACATCTTCCAGCCCTCCGGAAATATCTGGGCCGCGGCGATTATGCCGGTGTTCTGGTTCGTCATCAAAGTGTTCTTTTTCCTCTTTCTATATATCTGGGTGCGCGGCACGCTGCCTCGCTTCCGTTACGACCAGCTCATGGGTTTCGGCTGGAAAGTTCTTATGCCCCTGGCGATCGCAAACATTATCGTTACCAGCTTCTGGCTTGCGTTTCGTCCCGTTTAACGTGTTTTAAAATTGAGGCTCCGGCCTCAGTCTGTTGGTTTTTCCTGTCGAGTGAGCGACTGAAGAAATGCATCTGATTCTGTTCTTCATCTTTGGCGGATTCTGTGTGGCGGGCGCGCTGAACCTACTGTTCCAGCGCCATCCCATCAACTCCGCGCTTTCATTGATCGTGGTTATGACTTCGCTGGCGGTGCTCTACCTGCTGCTCGGGGCGGAATTCCTCGCGGCGGCGCAGGTCATCGTTTACTCAGGCGCCATCATGGTGCTGTTCGTTTTCGTCATCATGCTGCTGAACGCAGGCCGCGAGGAGCGAACACACGGCAGCAAGGCCGCATACGCTGTCGGAATTCCCGGCGCAGCGGCGCTGCTCGGCGCACTTGTGTACATCTTTCTTTCGAATGGCAGCACCGCAAAGGTCAGCGACTACATTGTGAATACCCATGAGCTCAGCCGCGTGCTGTTCCGCGACCTGCTCCTGCCATTTGAGGTCACATCGATCCTGATTCTGGTTGCGATTCTCGGCGCGGTTGCGCTCGCGCGGAAGGAGCACTGAGCTATGGTTCCCGTCTCCTGGTATCTCATCCTCAGCGCCATCCTGTTCTCCATCGGTGTGGCGGCGTTTCTTATCAAGCGCAACATCATCACGGTCTTCATGTCCATTGAGCTGATGCTGAACGCAGTCAACCTCACCTTTGTCGCCTTCGCGCGCCAATGGCATCAAGTGAGCGGCCAGCTCTTTGTCTTCTTCGTGATGGTCGTAGCTGCGGCGGAAGCCGCTGTGGGGCTCGCCATTATCATTGCCGTCTTCCGCTCGCGGAATACCCTGAACGTTGATCAAGTGGATTTGATGAAACTATGACCAGTTCCCTGCATCTCTGGCTGATTCCGCTCATTCCTTTCGCCGGATTTCTGGTGAACGGCCTGCTTGGCCGCAAGCTGCCCAAGGCGCTTGTCTCCACCATTGCGCTCGTCGCAGCTGCCGTCCCCTTTGCGCAGGTGGTCTACACGTGGTTCCAACTGGGTGGCATACCGCTGCCCTACGTGGAGCACATCGGCACATGGATCCAGACCGGGGCCTTCAACGCCGGCATTGATTTCCAGCTCGACCACCTCACCATGGTCATGCTACTGGTCGTTACCGGCGTCGGATTCCTCATCCACGTCTACTCCGTCGGCTACATGGCGCATGAGGAAGGCTACTGGCGCTTCTTTGCCTACCTTAACCTCTTCATGTTCTTCATGCTGGTTCTGGTACTGGCAGAGAACTTCCTGCTGATGTTCGTAGGCTGGGAGGGTGTGGGCCTCGCTTCGTACCTGCTCATCGGTTTCTATTACCTCAAGAACTCCGCTGCAAATGCGGGCAAAAAAGCCTTCGTCGTCAACCGAATCGGCGACTTTGGTTTCCTGCTCGCCATGTTCCTCATGGTCTTCCACTTCGGAACCCTGAGCTTTAGCGGAGTGTTCTCGCAGGTTGCGCAGCATCCTGCGTGGCAGGGTGGATTTCTCTCTGCTATCGCCATCTTCCTGGTGCTCGGAGCAACCGGCAAGTCCGCGCAGATTCCGCTCTACGTCTGGCTTCCGGACGCGATGGAAGGCCCAACACCGGTCTCTGCACTCATCCACGCCGCCACCATGGTCACGGCCGGCGTTTACATGATCGCCCGGGCGCACATCATCTTTGACCGCTCGCCTCTGGCGCTCACTATCGTCGCCATCATCGGTGTGGCTACTGCATTCTTCGCGGCGACCATCGGCGTGTTGCAAACGGACATCAAGCGCGTACTGGCGTACTCAACCATCTCGCAGCTTGGATACATGTTCATCGCCTGCGGCGTCGCCTCGTATGCGTCGGGCATCTTTCATCTCGTCACTCATGCTTTCTTCAAGGCGCTGCTATTCCTCGCTGCTGGCTCCGTCATTCATGCGATCGGTGGCGAACAAGACATGCGCGTGATGGGCGGGCTGCGGCGCAAGCTGCCTGTTACCTTCTGGACTATGACCGCCGCCGTCTTCGCGATATCTGGTTGGCCGCCATTTGCCGGGTTCTTCAGCAAGGACGAAATCCTGTATCAGGCATTCCTCTCGCCCAATGGCGGCAAGGCGCTGTGGGCCATCGGCCTAATCACCGCATTCATTACCGCGTTCTACATGTTCCGCCTCTGGTACATGACCTTCTTTGGTGAAAACCGTGGTGAGGACCGTCAACTCGAGGAGCACGGCGCCCCCGTCCACGCCCGATCCGATTCGACGCTTGTGCTTGAAGCGGAGCCGGACGATCACGGGCACGGAGAAGGCATCCACGAGAGCCCGTGGATCATGCTGATTCCCCTCATCATTCTCGGTATTCTCTCCGTCATCGGCGGATGGATCGGCATCCCTTCGGCGATGGGTGGACACAACGCCATCGCGCATTTCCTTGATCCGCTGTTCGGAACTCCTCCGGCGATGGTGGGTGCCCTTGAGGGCTCGAACACTCTTGCCCTTACGCTCGCGGGAGTGTCTTTCGCGGTTGTAATTTTAGGATGGCTGTGCGCGCACATACTTTACTTTGCGAAACCCGAACTGCCTGCGAAGTTCGCGGCAAAGCTTCATGGCCTTTACACGCTCGTTCTCAATAAGTACTGGGTCGATGAGGTTTACGGCGCGGTTTTCGTGGCTCCGCTGCTGGCCGTCTCGAGCTATCTGCTCAAGGGTCTCGTCGATACGGGAATCATCGGCGGCGCTACTTACGGCTCCGCATATCTAACCTCGGGCATCGGCGCCATTGCGCAGCGCCTGCAGTCGGGCAACATTCGCTCATACGCGGGCTGGCTCGCGCTCGGCGCAGCCGCTGTGCTCATCGCTGTCTATTTTGGCTTTGGTGTGCACTTTCACTAAAGAGAGAGAACTGAAGGAACGGATTCGTGCTGACTGACCACATATTGACGCTCATGATCTTCGTGCCCGCCGCGGGCGCGTTTGTCGTGGCGCTGCTGCCGCGCAAGGTGCGCATCATCCGCTGGTGGACGCTCATTGTGTCCATCATCACATTCGCGCTCACGCTGCATCTGCCAGCGCATTTCGAGTACGGGAAATCCGGCTTCCAGTTTGTCGAGAACTACTCCTGGATCAGCAGCCCCGCCATCCGCTACCACCTCGGTACCGACGGCCTCTCCATGTGGCTTGCCGTCCTCACTGGATTCCTGTCCATCGTGGGCGTGCTGGTTTCATGGCGTGTCATTGAGGCCCGCGCGAAGGAGTTCTACTTCTTCTTCCTCCTTCAGCAAACCGCGATGCTCGGCATCTTCCTGTCGCTCGACATCTTCCTCTACTACTGCTTCTGGGAGCTTTCGCTCATCCCGATGGCGATCCTGATTGCCATGTTCGGGCGCGAACGCGGACCACGGACTGCTCTCAAGTTCTTCATCTATACCTTTCTGCCGTCGGCGCTCTTTCTCGTCGCGATTCTCTGGCTCTACGCCAAAACTGGAACCTTCGACTACGTAACGCTGCACGGCTATCTCCAGAACAACCCGGGACTCTTCCCGGCGGGCGCAATGTTCTGGGTGGCACTGGCATTCCTGGTTGCCTTCGCGGTCAAAGTTCCCGTTTTCCCGCTGCACGGCTGGCTGTCGGACGTCATCAGTGATGCACCGACGGCTATGGCCATGGTGGTCGCTGGAAAACTAGGCCTTTACTCGATCATCCGCTTCAATCTCGGGCTCTTCCCCGCGCAAGCTCGCGAGTTTGCTCCCGTCATGATTGCCCTGGCCGTTATCGGCCTGCTCTATGGTGCATGCATTGCGCTTATTCAGACTGACCTGAAGCGGCTGATTGCATTCGGCATCCTGAGTGCGCTCAGCTTCTGCACGCTCGGCATCTTCTGCTTCTCCGTCTCCGGGCTGGACGGCGCGGTCTACCAGTTCATCAACGAGGGGATCTCCGGCGCGGCCCTGCTCGCGCTGGCCGGGTTCCTGCACGAGCGCTTTGGCACATTGGATATGGAGCGCTTCGGCGGGCTCGCCAAGAAGCTGCCCTACATGGCGACGCTCTTCGTCATCACTACACTCGCGCTCATCGGCCTGCCTTTGTTTAACGGATTCGTCAGCGAGTTCCTGATCCTGAGCGGCAGCTTTGCCCAGCATCACGGGTGGGTCTTCGCAGCCACTATCGGCGTGATTCTCAGCGCCGGTTACATGCTTTGGATGATCCAGCGCATTTTCTACGGCCCGGAATCATCAATGGTCACCGACCGTCCCGCGCCCGACTTCTCGCCTCGCGAACACATCCTGCTCTGGCCCATGGCCGTGCTCATGCTGGTGATGGGCGTGCTGTCGCCCTTCTGGATCCGTGCGATTGATCAGGGCGTTTCCGCTCTCGCTAATCAACCTGTGCAAACCATTTCTTATCTGGAGAAGCGATGAACACCACACCTCAAGTCCTTCGCATTCTCCCTGAGGTTATCCTCACCATTGTCGGTGTGCTCATCATGCTGATTGAGCCGCTGCACGCGCGTGGCAAGTCCCGCAGATCGCTGGGATGGATTGCCGTGGTGGGCATGGTCGCCGCGCTTGCCGCCAGCCTTTTCCAGTACACGCTTCCCGCAGGAACCGCGTTCTTCGGAACCGTGAAGACAGACGCCTTCAGCGTCTTCTTCCACGTCCTTATAACCGGAATCTCCCTTGTCGCTCTGCTTGTTACCCTCGATGCGACAAACGCTGAAACCGAGGGCATGGGCGAATTCTATGCGCTCATCGTCTTCGGAACCGCCGGCATGCTCTTTATGACGTGCGCGGTCGAGTTGCTGCTGGTCTTCGTTGGGCTTGAGATTTCGTCGATCTCCACCTACATCCTCGCTGGATTCCGCAAGCGCAGCGCCAAGAGTCCAGAGTCGGCCATCAAGTACTTCCTGCTAGGCTCCTTCGCGACGGCTTTCTTCCTGTACGGGATCGCGCTGTCCTTTGGAGCGACGGGGACCACGCACATCGACACGATCGGCAAGCTGCTTGCATCTGGCACAACGCCGCTGCTGGCCATCGCCGGACTCGCGCTCATCATCATCGGGCTTGGCTTCAAAGTTTCGGCTGCGCCCTTCCAGGTCTGGACGCCCGACGTCTACGAGGGCGCGCCCTCACCGGTCGTCGCGCTCATGTCCACTGGACCGAAGGCTGCGGCGTTTGCGGTATTGCTGCGCATCCTCTATGGAGCGTTCCCGTCACTGCATGGACATTGGGTACCGATCCTGTGGTGGCTGGCCGTTCTGTCCATGTTCATTGGCAATTTGGGTGCGCTACGGCAACGGAATATCAAGCGTATGCTGGCCTATTCGTCCATTGCCCACGCTGGATATCTGCTGGTGGCCTTCACGGCGCTCTCGGTTGATGGTATCGCCGCAGCCAGCTTCTATGCCGTGGCTTACGCGGCCATGAATGTTGGTATCTTCGCGGTTGTCAGCCACGCAGGCGAATTCAACGACCGCCTCACGCTCATCGAGGACTATCGGGGACTCGCCTATCGCTCGCCATTGCTCGGCGGAGCGATGGCGTTCTTCCTGATCTCGCTCATCGGAATCCCCTTCACTGGCGGTTTCTTCGGCAAGTTCTACGTATTCACTGCGGCCATCCACTCGGGGTTCGTCTGGCTTGCGATTCTGGGCCTCATCAACAGCGGGATAGCGGCCTTCTACTACCTGCGCGTCGTGGCTGCGTTGTACACCCGGCCGACGGAAAACTCTCCCGTGCGGTTTGTTCCTCGTCCCACGATGCCGCTGCTGATTGCATTGGTGCTGACGATTGCCGCGACGCTAATCCTAGGAATCGTTCCGGGGCGCATTCTGGACAAAGCCCAGGCGGCTGCGGAAACCTACCCGTCAATTACGATCAACCCGCCGGTTCCGGTCGATCAGCCAGTGACAGAAACGGCACGGCGTTGACCCGGGCGAAGCCTCTCCACAAACAGCAAAGCCTCCGGTTCGCCGGAGGCTTTGACTTTTAGGTCCGAAATCCTTACTTCGCCTTCAGCAGAATGATCACGAAGGTGAACAGAGCCAGCGACTCAATGAATGCGAGTCCCAGCACCATTAAGAGCTGAATTGCAGCGCGTGCTCCGGGGTTGCGCGCCACGGCTTCCGCGGCCGATCCCGCTGCGCGGCCCTGGCCAATGCCGCAAAGCCCTGCGGCGATGCCCATGCCGATTCCGGCGCCGATCGGAATCATGCTGTTGCCGCCTCCGCCACTCGTTGTCTGTGCAAATGCCGGACTGGCCATGCATAGCATAGACAGGGTCATGAATAGATATTGCAGTTTCTTCATCTTTCTCTCCTTGCATCCCTGTATGAATTGCCGTCAGTGGGTGGTTGAGGCTCACCGTGCTGGCCCCCTCACGCTAAACGGCGGCTGCTCCGCGGCGGAACGCGCTCCGCGGCACAGTGGACTTGTGGCTAACCGATGGCATCTCCTGCGTGCTCCTCGTGTGTCACGGCAATCGACAGGTAGATCATGGTCAGCAGCATAAAGATGTAGGCCTGAATGAGCGATACGCCAAAGTGGAGCGCCAGAAAGATCACCGGAACCAGCGGTGGAACCAGCGAGAAGAACGCCAGGGTGAGCAAATCGCTGGCCAGCATGTTCGCGTAGAGACGGATGGTGAGCGACATGATGCGCGCCAGGTGCGAGATGATCTCAATGACGAACATCAGGGGCGAGATCCACCAGATTGGCCCGAGGAAGTGCTTGAAGTACTTGACCGGCCCGTTCTCGCGGAGCCCGTGGTAGTTGTAGTAGACGAAGGTCAGGAGCGCGATGGCGAGCGGGACCACAGGGTCGGAGGTCGGCGTTTCAAAGCCCGGCAGCAGCCCGAAGCAGTTGCACACCACCACAAAGAGCAGGATGGTGGTCACGTAGGGCATGTAGCGCTCGTATCCGTGGCCGATGACCTGCTTCGCCTGATTGGTAACGAACTCGTGGATCCACTCAGCGGTGTGTTGCACGGTTCCCGGCTTTGTGACGCTGAGGACGATGCGCGAGTGGATGAAGAAGCCGATCAGCAGCGCCATGACGACCAACTGCATGGTCAGCGAGTTGTGGATGGGGCGCGCCGGATGCGCAACATGAATACCGAGGTGCGTCAGGAGCGCGACGAGGGGCACGGCAAACCAGTGGTTCAGCAGCGCGGTCAGGGCGTTGATCCAGGGCAACATAGGTCAGTCGGGTCTCTGCGGTCGTGGGGTTGAGGAGCTAGTGTTAAGACCGCAGCATGCGCAGAGCTTCAACCGTCAGGGCTACTGCAGCCAGCCCCAGGCCCGCCACCAGCGCGTAAAGCGATCCATGGAAACACCTTAAGCTAGCATAAATGATCAACACCGCGATACCCAATCGCAGGAAAAACAACGCTACTACGAGGCCCGAAGAGCGCGAGGTCGCCTGTTGATCCAGCTTGGCATTGATAATCCCGATGAGCCGCTGCCACTCAAAGATACTCGCTACCGAAATCAGCGCCCCGGCCGCAAAGAGAGCGCCCGTCTGCCAGTCGAGGAGGGCCGTGATTCCGAGGAAGCCCATTACGGCCAGGATGGCCGTGAGCTCGATGGCGCGACGCATCGCCGCCTTCAAATCAGCATCGCTGAAATTCAGCACAGAATCTACGGGGGACATTTTCATCTATTTAATCAGGTAACGGGAATTATGGCATTGATTTCAGAAGCCTCCGATGCCAGCGGTGCCAGAGTCGCTAACTCGGACGGTCGCGGAGGACGTTGTGGCAAGGAGTTTAACCGCAGAATCCCGCAAAATATAGAAAATAAAGGGACAGCTTGGTAAAATATAGAAAATGCGGGGTTTAGCGTGGATTTTGCAGAGGTCGAGTTTTCCACAGGCTGGATGCTGTCAAGAGGCGGTGCTGGTAAGTTGTTGATGGTTAAAGGATTTTTGATGTCCGGCGAGTTTTGTGGAATTGGTATTCTGAAATAGAGAGGAAAAACTCTCGCGAAGGCGCAGCCAAATGAGCTGCGCCTTTTTGCTTTTGGAGGCAATTATGAATTCGTCGCCCGCGCCGCTTTGCACACACACGAAGATGAACGGAACCCGCTGCGGTTCTCCGGCTGTGAAAGGGACTGAGTTGTGCTTTCACC
>DASZAG010000207.1:0-33768 GCA_035945555.1 Acidobacteriaceae bacterium | reverse complement strand
CCGCGTCAGGTCAGCATCGTCCAGCACCTCGTCGCGGTAAAGGTTCGTCACCGGAACCTCCGCCGTCGGAATGAGCCAGTGGTCGTTATCGCGATACGCGCCCGCCTCGTAGCCCTGCTCGTCGACACACCGGAACAGGTCTTCCTCAAACTTCGGCAGCTGCCCCGTACCGAACAGCGATTTGCTGTTCACCATAAAGGGAGGCAGCACCTCCGTGTACCCATGCTCGCGCGTGTGAATGTCGAGCATAAAGCTGATCAGCGCCCGCTCCAGCTGCGCTCCGTCGCCCCAGTACACTGCGAACCGCGCGCCCGAGAGCTTCGCCGCCCGCTCAAAGTCCAGAATCCCCAATTGCTCGCCGAGTTCCCAGTGCGGCTTGGCGGCAAAGTCCAACTTCGGCTGCTCACCCCAGCGCTTGACCTCTTTGTTGTCCTTCTCGCTCGCGCCCACCGGCACATCGGCCAGCGGGAGATTTGGAATCCGGGCCAAAATCGCCCGCATCAGCCCCTCGGAATCCGTCGCGGCCGCTTCCAACTCTTCCATTCGAGACTTCAGCGCCCGAGTCTCATCCATCACCGCAGCCGCATCCTGCCCAGACTTCTTCAGCTTCGCAACCTCTTCGCTCAGCTTATTGCGCTGCGCCTTTACCTGCTCCGCTTCCGTGATGCGTTCACGACGCCTCGCATCCAGCGAGCGAAAATCCCCCAGCAGCTCCGCCGGATCCTGCCCCCGGTCGCGTAACCTCGCCTCCACAAGCTCCAAATTGCTGCGCACAAATGCCAAATCGAGCATAGATATTCAGCTTACCAGTGCGGGGAGCCAAAGATTCAGCGCCGTCAGTTCCTGATTCGCGATACTAAGCTGCTTTCTCCGCAAGTAGCGGACGAGGATCAAAGACCACTCTGAGGGTGCTAATTTTTCCTTCCCGGACCTGATACCACGCGCAAACGAATACTGTAGTTCCTGACACGGCGAGATCGTAAAACAGGCAGACATCGCTCCCCTCGACAAATATTTTCTTCACGTCGTATTTAAGGCGTATCTTCTCCATCTCTTTGAAATATGCATCGCGCCCGCGGCGAGATCCCAAAACTCCGGTGAATGACATGTCCTCGCTCACATATTGCCTCGCTGCGTCGAAGTCCTCTCGGTTAATTGCGCTAACGCAGGATAGGACCACATCTTTGGCATCCATTTGCAAAGCCATTTCCGACTTCTCCTTAACCATCAGTCTAGTTCTGGCGAGCGCCTGATTCACATCCAGACCCACCTACACCGCTCTAATCGCCTCGCTCTAATCCTATCTGCCATGAAACCTGTACCTTGGACCCTCGGCCCTGAGATACTGAAACCGATATGCAGAAGCTCAAACGGTTCGCCACCCTCGTCCTCGTTTGCACGCTCACGCTTCTTTACATTCCGTCTGCGCGCGCCACTGCTTACGATGACCACCCCAAGCTGGTCATTATCATCGTGCTCGACCAGTTCCGCGCCGACTACCTCGAGCGCTACCGCTCCGACTTCAAAAACCGCGGCTTCGACCTGTTCCTCGACCACGGCGCCTGGTTTCCCGACTGCTACTTCGACTACGCGAATACGCAAACCGCTCCCGGTCACTCCACCATCGGCACCGGAGCCTACACCAACGGCAACGGCATCGGCAGCAACCAGTGGTGGGACCTGGCCCGCGACACAAAGCACCCCGTTTCTTCCGTCCAGGACGAGCGTTACGCCCTCGTGGGCGTACCTTCCGGAACCCCGGCGACTCCCGGAGCCTCACCGCGCAACCTGCTCGCTTCGACCGTAGGTGATGAGCTGCGCCTCGACACCAACGGTCAGTCTGAAGTCTGGGGAATTTCGCTCAAGGATCGCGCGTCCATTCTGCCCGCCGGCGCAACCGCCAACGGAGCCTTCTGGATCGATCCCGCATCCGGACGCTTCATCACCTCCTCCTACTACATGCCGCAGCTTCCAGCGTGGGCAGAAGCTTTTGACGATAGCGGACGGATTGCACAGGCCGAGCAGGAATCAGGCGTTATGAAGATCACCAGCTTCTTCGGCGACGTAGGCCCAACAGATGCTGCCGTGATGTACGAACTCGATTTCGCCAAAGCGCTCATCACCGGAGAGGCACTCGGCACGCGCTCCACACCGGACTTGCTGACAATCAGCATCTCTTCGACGGACATGCTTGGTCATCGCGTCGGTCCCGACTCGCCCGAGCAGCGCGCGCTTATCGATGCCATCGATGCCAACCTTAACGACTTCTTCGACTGGCTCGACAAGACCGTCCCGGGTGGACTCGGCAATGTGTGGATCGCTCTCACTGCAGATCACGGAGTCGCTCCCGTACCCTCCGTCGCTGCTCAGCTAGGACTGAACGCCACCGGCATCAACGTGCACAAGCTCACCGATGACCTGAATTACGCAATGAACATGAAGTTTTCTCCGGGCGAGAAGAATGCTTACCTGCTCCCTGACCAGTCACTGCCCTATATAGCGCTGAACCCCCCGTCGTTCACGCGCGCCGGAATCAACGAGCAGGAAGCTGAGGACGCGGTGCAACAGGCCCTGCCCGCCGCGTTTGACGACATCGCAAAGCCACCCCAGGACGGCAAGCCACCAACACTACCCGCACCGGCCAAGCTGCCGCCAACGCCGCAACTCTTCCGCAGCTTTACCCGCGTGCAAATTGCCGCAGGCACTCTGCCTGATGACTCCTTCGGCCAACTCATCGCCAACAGTTACACGCCCAACGGCGGATGGTACGTCATGGTTATTCCTGACGCGTTCCAGATGCAGGGCACGGGCAAGTCAGGCACAAACCATTTCACGCCCTACTCCTATGACCGCCACGTCCCACTCGCGTTCTACGGTGCGCCCTTCGAACCCGGTACCTATCGGGGTCGCGTACAGCCGGTGGACATCGCGGCAACATTCGCATCTCTGCTCGGAGTCAACCAACCTTCTGCATCAGTGGGGCAAATTCTCACGCAAGCGCTTAAGCCGGACTCGAAGGTCGTTTACCCCAAGCCACCCGTCAAGCGGCGCGTCCGGCGTAGAGCCACACCGCACGCTGCTGCGCATAAACCAACAACTGCCGCACCGGAGAAGAAGACCCCGTGAAGACAGACATGCGCGTGCAGTTCTGCGGAATCCCGCTGGTAAGCCCTGTGCTCGCCGCCAGCGGAACCTTCGGCTACGGCGTTGAATTTGAAGAGATCGTCTCGCTCCAGAAAATCGGCGGCTTCGTCACCAAGGGTATCTCGCTGGAACCAATGGCCGGCAACAAGGCGCCGCGCATCATCGAGACTGCCTCCGGGATGATGAACGCCATCGGACTCCAGAACATCGGCGTTGAGGCGTTCATTGAAAAGAAGCTCCCGGCGCTGCGCAATTATTCAAAATGCGCCGTCATCGTCAATGTTTTCGGCTCGCACGTCAGAGATTATGTCGAGGTGGTCCGCCGCCTCAACGACGCTGAAGGAATTGCCGCATACGAACTGAACGCATCCTGCCCCAACACTGACCACGGAGGCATGGCCTTCGGCACTGACGCCGCTGCTCTAGACGAGTTGGTCGCCCGATGCAAGCAGATCGCCACGCGGCCGGTCATCGTCAAACTATCGCCCAACGTTACGTCCATCCCCGCCATAGCCCGCTGCGCCGAATCCGCTGGAGCCGATGCACTCTCGCTCGTCAACACCTTCGTCGCGCTCTCCATCGACATTGAAACCCGCCGCCCCCGCATTGCCAACATCACGGCCGGCCTCTCCGGCCCGGCCATCAAGCCCATCGCGTTGCGCATGGTCTGGGAGGCCGCGAACGCAGTTCACATTCCCATCATGGGGCTCGGCGGGATCATGACTCCCGAAGACGCAGTGGAGTTCCTATTGGCGGGCGCTACCGCGGTCCAGGTTGGAACCGCCAGCTACGCCGATCCGCGAGCAGTAGAGCGCATCTCTAAAGGACTTGACGCCTGGTGCCACCGTCACCACGTTGACCGCGCAGCCGACCTCATCGGCAAGTTCGAGGGTTCAAAGCAACAGGATTAGCCAGCGGGGTATCATGCCGCCATGCCCGATACCACCTGCTGTATCGTCGGCGCAGGCCCTGCCGGAATCATGGCCGGATTCCTGCTCGCCCGCTCCGGCGTTCGCGTCACCATTCTAGAAAAGCACCAGGACTTCTTCCGCGATTTCCGCGGAGATACCGTGCATCCCTCCACGCTCCAACTCTTCTATGAGCTTGGATTACTCGAGGACTTCCTCAAAATTCCCCATCAGGAAATGCCCACTCTCGGTGGCCGCTTCGGTGACTATGCCTTCACCGCAGCCGACTTCCGCCACCTGCCAACGAAGTGCAAATTCATCGCGCTCATGCCGCAGTGGGACCTCCTCAGCTTTCTCGCCGAAAAGGGCAAGCAGTTTCCCGGCTTCGATCTCCGCATGGGGCACGAAGCCACAGACCTGGTCACTGCGAATGGCAGTGTAACGGGAGTCAGCGTCAACACGCCCACCGGACCCGGCACCGTCACCGCCGATCTCGTCATCGGCTGCGATGGACGCCATTCCCTCACCCGCCAGGCGGCAGGCATGCGCGTAAAGGAACTGGGAGTCGCCATCGACGTCCTCTGGTTCCGGCTCAGCCGCAAGGCCACCGACCCTGAAAACTCCCTCGGCAACATCAACTACGGCACGCTTCTCATCCTTATCAACCGCAGCGACTACTACCAGGCTGGCCTCGTCATCCCCAAAGGCTCCCTTGACCAGCTTCACGCGCGCGGGCTCGAAGCATTCCGCAACGACATTACTCAAGTCGCACCCTTCCTAAGCGATCGAGCCTCGGAACTGCATGACTGGGATCAAATCAAGTTGCTCACGGTGCAAATCAATCGTCTCGAGCAGTGGTACCAGTCGGGGCTCCTCTGCATAGGCGATGCAGCCCACGCCATGTCCCCCGCCGGAGGCGTGGGCATCAACCTCGCCGTACAAGACGCCGTTGCCACTGCCAACCTGCTCGCAAAACCCCTCCGCAATCGATCCGTCACCGAAGCCGATCTCGCCGGCATCCAAAACCGTCGCGAGTTTCCAGTACGGGTAATCCAGCGGCTGCAGGCCCTCGCACACAATGGCCTCTATGCCGGACTTCGCAACTCCGCTCCCGCCAAAGCCCCCTGGCAGTTGCGGGCCATCGTCAACATACCGGGCTTTCAGCGCATCGTAGCCCGCGGAGTCGGGCTTGGCATTCGGCCCGAACACATTCGGATCAAGCCTGCTCAAACCATTTGACGAAATTATCTGGAGGCGCCGCAGGTGCCTATGCCTGAAGGGCTGGTTCAGGCCGCGTTACGGGGCGATGATCCCCCGCTATGAGGGAGACGATCCTGCAAGCTCCGGGCCTGAGTCAGCGCGATATCTGCCAGATACACCGGGACCGGCGTAGCCACGGCTACCAGCACCCATGAGATGAGTGAGACCAGCAGCCCCACAAAGGCGCCCATCTGCAGCGTCAGCGCCACGTTGCGGCCATCCAGATGCATCACCAGCACCCAGTCCCGCAGCGGATGCACGTGCTGAATCACCGCAATTGCCATCAAAAATGCCAGCACCGACAGGCTGCTCAGGCTGATAAGTCCAACGTCAATCATGCGGTGCAGCCGCTGTCGCTTACGGCAGTGTTCACACGTCTGCAGATGTTCTTCGTAGTCGGTACGTAATTCCGCAGAAATCCCGGAAATATCGTACCGCCAGCTCGATAGAATATCGCCTACGACTTGATCGGTGCACATTGCCATTCTTCAGTTCCTGTGCTGCCCGCCTGCATCGGAGCATACCACCACAACGCGGCTCTGAAGCCGGTTTCTCCGGTTCAACTTGGGGGAGCGTTGCTCAAAGTATAAACCAAGGTCCGCGCCTCAAACGTCCCGAGAATTCCTACAAAATAATTGACTCCATTGGTCTGTCCTGCATCGCGAGCAACAGCTTGTTCGCCAGCAGACTCGCCTTTTCCCTCAATGCGTGCTCGGCTGAAACCCTCGCCAGTTCCGGTAGATTATTGCTCTCCGACAAATGCGCCAGAACCACGTACGCAGCGCCGCCGTCGTACTCGCTCTCCAAAAACTCCGCCGCAGCCAAGTTCGACAAATGACCCACGCGGGACATTACCCGCTGTTTTACGCTCCACGGATACGGCCCGTCGCGCAGCATGTCAAGGTCATGGTTTGACTCCAGCATCAGCACGTCACACTTCTTAAGATGCCGCTTGGCATTTTCGGGCATGTACCCCAGGTCGGTTGCCAATCCAACCCGGATGCCCTCCGCCTGAAATATGAACCCTACCGGGTCCGCCGCATCATGCGGAATCGTGAATGGGCTCACGGCGATATCCCCCACGCAAAATCCCGCCCCCGACAAGAAATACTCCACTGACGGCAGTGCGCACGGGTCCTTTTCCGGCTCAGCGCTCTCCTCCGAAGCTGCAATCGAAACCGGTTCCGATTCACCGTCGCCTTCTTGCTCTGCGGCCGCCTTTCGGGCCGCCAGCCAGTCTGCATAAGTCAGCCGCTTCTGCGGAGTCATCCACCGCACCCACGCCCTATGCGTCGCCTCGGTAAAGTACACAGGGATACCCAGCTTTCGGGCCGTGACGGCAAGCCCCTGCACATGGTCCTGGTGCTCGTGCGTAATCAGAATCGCGTCCAAAGTGCGGGGATCCTCACCCGCCTCCACCATCCGCTTAAAAAGCTCGCGACAGGAGAGCCCCGCATCCACTAGAATCCGCGTGCGCGATGAGGAGAGAACCGTGCTGTTGCCTTTGGAACCGCTGGCCAGCACCGTCATCTTCACCATGAAATCGAGGATACGCCTTAAGCTTGTGGAAGAGTCGGCGTTTCAACGATGCGGTTCCAATTGCTACAACACGGCAAATGACGGTAAGATTGTCTTACCATGGAAACTAGGATCTCCACCAAAGGTCAGATCGTCATTCCCAGCCCGCTTCGCCGCAAGCTTGGGATTCGCGCCGGAGATCCGCTCGAGGCCAACATCAAGTCGGGCAGCATCGTCCTGACGCCCCGCAAGAGAAAGCCGCTGAAGGCAAAGATCATCACCGACCCGGTAACGGGTCTCCCAGCACTTACTGCGGGCAAGAGCGCCCCGGTCTTAACAAGCGAAGCTATATACGAAATTCTCTCCAACTTTCCATGACATACCTCCTCGATGTAAACGCTCTCGTCGCGCTGGGATTCGTCGAGCATGAATTCCACCATCGAATTTCGGCTTGGGTGAAGGCGCAGCGGTCCCCAAGTTTGGGCACCTGTTCAATTACGGAACTGGGATTTGTGAGAATTCTCTCGCAAGCTCCACCTTATGGATTCACGGTCACGCAGGCGCAGACTCTGCTCTTGAAGCTGAAGAGATCCGGTTCATTCGCCTTCTTTCCGGATGATCACGATATTTCTCGTCTCCCGACATGGGTGAAGTCCCCCAGGCAAACTACCGATGGTCATTTGCTGGAGCTGGCACGCGCGAATCAAGCGGTGCTGGCAACCCTCGATGAAAAGATACCGGGAGCGCATTTGATTCGCTGATTCGAACTAGAAAGCAGAAACCGAATATGATGACAAAAGCCGATGCCCTCACATTTGCCTTCGAGTGGATACGCGCCTGGAACTCCCACGATCTTGACGCAATTTTGTCGCACTACTCGCCCGACGTAATCCTAACTTCGCCGACCGCGGCGAAACTCCTACAGGATCCCTCAGGAACCGTCACAGGCAAGGACGCGCTTCGCCTCTATTTCTCGCGCGGTCTGGAGACATACCCCAACCTCACCTTCGAGCTTCTGGATGTGTTGTGGGGAGTCTCCAGCATTCTGCTCTATTACGTGAACCAGAATGGCACGAAAACGGGCGAATTCATGGAACTCGACGCCAATGGAAAGATAATCCGGGTGGTCGCGAACTACAGCGCATGAGGTGCGCTCCCTGGGCTCCTTAGCTCGCAGGGCTCGCCGGAAACAGCCGCTCAAACTCAGGTTCGCCGTGCAAAAGCACAAGGTCCGGATCGCGCCGCGTCCACTCCGCGTCCGTGTAGCCTGCTTCCCATGCCTTGCGCAGAGCCTTTAAAGCCTCGGCCTTCTTGTTCAAATGGCAAAATGTGCAGGCCGCGTTATATTGCACATTCGGATCGTTGGGCCGAAGCGTAACAGCAAAGTTCGTTTCGCGAACCGCGTCTTCCAAGCGCTTCATCTCAGCAAAACTTGATGCCAGAATCACACGCGCGCGCGCATCCTCAGGAACAAGCTGCAAATGGTGCTCGAGTGCGGCGGCCTGCCGCTGACGGAAATTACGCAACGCCTCTTCCTTTCCCAGAGCTCCGAGAGCGTTTGCAATGGGAATGAACACGTTGTAGTCATCCGCGCTCGCCTCAATGGCCGCATCCGCTATATCCACCAGTTCCTGATAACGCCCCGCCGAAAACAACGCCCGACCCAAGAGGAAATATCCGCCCTCGCAATCGCGCTTCAGCCCAATCGCCCTGCGAACGATCGCCTCCGCCTCGTTGTACTCCGAATTCCCATACAAAACCCACGCCTGCGCGACCAGCACTTCAGGCAAATCCGGGCGAAGGGCCGCAGCCGTTTCCGCGCCTTTGACCGCCCGCTCCATCCACGTGGTGTCGCGGCCAAAGTTGAAGAAAATCTGCGTGCAAACATTGGCAATAGCCGCATGTGCCAGCGCAAATTTCGGATCCAGAAACACCGCGTTCTCGAACATCTGCGCCGCCACTTCCAGGTCCTGCCGCTGGCGACGCCGCGCGTAGCTCTTGCCGCGCAGATACAGGTCATACGCCTGAAGATTCTCAGTAGGTTTCGACGCAATCGCCTGCTGCTCCTGCGGAGACAGCGTAATCCGCAGCGCCTGCGCGATCTTGCTCGCGATTTCGTCCTGCACCTCGAACACATCTTTTAGCTCGCGATCGTACCGCTCCGACCACACAGGAAAATCCGTGCCCGTGTCGACAAGTTGCGCATTAATGCGCAGCCTGTTCCCCGACCGGCGCAGGCTTCCGCCCAGCGCAAAGGCCGCGCCCAGTTGCTGCCCAATCTGCGCCGTCGTCACCGGCTTGTCACGGAAAGCCAACACCGTGGTCCGCGAAAATATATTCAGGCCTTTGATCTTCGAGAGTTCTGTAATGATGTCTTCCGTAATCCCGTCGCGGAAGTACTCATCCTCTTTCGCACCACTCAGATTTTCGAAATACAGCACCGCCACAGATTTCGCGCTCTGTTTGGCAGTTCCCGAGCGCTCGCCCGAATCCGACGCCCTCTTGGTGCCTGTGTCCAAATCCCGCTTCAACCGAATGAGATCGGTCTTCATCTCCGTCGCTGTCTGATAGCGCAGGTTGCGGTCTTTTTCCAGGGCCTTCTCAACAACGCGCGCCAGCGCGGGTGGTACCGCAGGATTCACTTGCTGAATCGGAGCGGGTTCGCGATTCAAAATCGCGTCATAAATCATCGCCTGGGTGTCACCCTGGAACGGCAAAACTCCAGTCGCCATCTGGTAAAGCAGCGTGCCCAGCGAGAACAAATCCGTGCGTGAATCGGTGAACTGGCCCCGTGCCTGCTCGGGAGACATGTAGGAAACCGTGCCCAGTGTCGTTCCTGGAATCGTCAGCTCGTCGCTTTGCCGGATCGTCTCGGCAACCGTTACCGCCCCGCCAGCCAGCCTTGCGCCCTCCACCTTGGCCAGTCCAAAGTCGAGAATCTTCGCCTGCCCCCGCGAGGTGACGAATATATTTGCCGGCTTAATGTCCCGATGCGCAATTCCCTTGGCGTGCGCCGACTCCAGGGCATCCGTAATCTGGATCGCAAGCCCGACCAGCTTGCTTATTTCCATCGGATGATGGCCTGTCATCATAGACGCCAGAGATTCGCCCTCCAGTAACTCCATCACGATGAACGGCTGGTCGCCGTCTTGCTCAATAGCGTGAACCGTGCAAATGTTCGGATGGTTCAGGGCCGACGCAGCCCGCGCCTCGCGTTGAAACCGCTCCAGTGAATGTGCGTCCTGGGCAAGCTCCTGCGGTAAAAACTTGAGTGCAACATGACGGCCAAGCTGCGAATCCTCGGCCTCATACACCACACCCATTCCTCCGCTGCCCAGCTTGCGGACGACGGAGTAGTGCGAAACGGTTTGCCCAACGACAGCGCCCATTAGTTTCCTTGTGCGGGGAGGGTAGGGAGAATCTTAGTGAGAAATCGAAAGACCGGTCAAGGTATTACTTCAAGCTGCGCATTTATGCGGTACCTTCACCGCCCTCCGGATACAATCGGTTGAATTCAGGTTCATCGTGCACCAGCGCCAGGTCCGGGTCGCGGCGAGCCCACGATGCATCCTTATAACCCGCCTCCCACGCACGTCGCAGAACCTCCAGAGCCTCCTGCTTCCTCTTCAACAGGCAGAAAACACATGCCCCGTTGTACAACACGTTAGCCTCATGCGGACGAAGTTTGATCGCAAAGTTCACCTCTCTGATCGCCTCGTCGTCGCGTGCCTGCGCCGCAAAATTCCCCGCCAGTATTGTGTGAGCCCGCGCGTCCTCGGGAACTTGGTGCAAGTGCTCTTCTATTGCCGCACTTGTCCTCAATCTCCAGTTTCGAAGCAGGTCTTCCTTACCCATCGCCCCAACCGCGCCCAGAATGGGTACGTAGACGTTGTAATCGTCCCCACCGGCCTCAATTGCGGCTTCGGCATTGTCCATCAACTCCTGGTACCGCCCCGCGGAGAACAGCGTCCGTCCCAGCAAGTAGTAACCGCCTTCGCAGTCGCGTTTACGCCCAATTGCTTTCCGCACAACTTCCACCGCGTCATCGAACTTCCGGTTGGCATACAGCATCCACGCCTGCGCCACCTGCGTCTCAGGCAAATCGGGGCGAAGCGCCGCCGCGGTCTCCGCTGCCTTCATCGCGCGATCCATCCATACCGGGTCGTGCCCATAGTAGTAATGGTTCTGCGCGCATACGTTGGCAATCGCGGCATAGGCCAGCGCAAAATTCGGATCCAGAATCACCGCGTTCTCAAACATCTGCAATGCAAAATCCATGTCTTGCCGCTGCCGCCGCCGCGCATAGCTCTTGCCGCGCAAATAAAGATCATAGGCCTGCAGATTCTCGGTCGGCTTCGACGCAATTGCCTGCTGCTCCTGCGGCGATAGCGTTATTCGCAATGCCTGCGCAATTTTGCTTGCGATCTCATCCTGCACTTCGAACACGTCCTTCATCTCGCGGTCGTATCGCTCTGACCAGATGGGACAGTCCGTTGCCGTGTCCACAAGTTGCGCATTGATACGCAGCCGGTTGCCCGACCGCCGCAGGCTGCCCCCCAGCACATAAGCCGCGCCAAGCTGTTGCCCAATCTGCGCCGGAGTCATCGCCTTGTCTCGATGTGGCAGCACCGACGGGCGCGAAAAAACATGCAGCCCCTTGATCTTTGACAACTCCGTGATGATGTCTTCCGTGATCCCATCACGAAAATACTCATCATCTTTTATGCCGCTGAGGTTCTCAAAGTAAAGAACCGCAATGAGCCTCTCGTTATGCTTGCCCGCCGATCGTCCTTCGCCGGAATCCGTCGTCTTCCGTCGGCTGCCGGAGTCAAGATCGCGCTTCAGGCGAATCAAGTCCGTCTTCAGCTCGGTCGCCGTCTGGTAGCGCATATTCCGGTCCTTCTCCAGCGCCTTGTCCACAATCCGCGCCAGTTCCGCCGGAGCCGATGGATTCACCTGCAGCATGGGCGCGGGGTCGCGGTTCAGAATCGCGTCATAAATCATCGCCGGAGTATCGCCCTTGAACGGGAGCGCCCCCGTTGCCATCTGGTAAAACAACGTGCCCAGCGAGAAAAGGTCTGTCCGGCAATCCGTGTACTGTCCCCGCGCCTGCTCCGGAGACATATAGGACACCGTCCCCAGCGTCGTTCCCGGAACCGTTAGCTCATCGCTTCCGCGGTTATCGAGTTGGGTGGCCGCCACCTGCTGTGAGCGAGACACATCCACCTTCGCCAGTCCAAAGTCCAGAATCTTCGCCTGGCCTCGCGAGGTTATGAAAATATTTGCCGGCTTGATGTCCCGATGCGCAATCCCCTTCGCGTGCGCCGACTCCAGCGCGTCCGAAATTTGAATGGCAAGCGTGAGGAGCTTCTCCATCTCCATCGGGTGGCTACCCATCGTCGCGGCGAGAGACTGCCCATCGAGCAGTTCCATCACTATGAACGGCTCGCGCCCATGCTGCTCAATGGCGTAGACCGTGCATATATTCGGATGATTCAGCGCCGACGCTGCGCGCGCCTCACGTTGGAAGCGCTCGAGCGAGTGCGCATCCTGGGCCACTTCCTGCGGCAAAAACTTCAGCGCGACATGGCGGCCCAGCTGCGTATCTTCGGCTTCATACACCACGCCCATACCGCCGCTACCCAGCTTGCGTACCACGTTGTAATGTGAGACGGTCTGCCCAATGACTGCGTCCACGTTCACGGCACCCCAGCTTCCGGGCTCGCCGGGAAAAGCCGCTCAAACTCCGGATCGCCATGCAGTAGCGACACATCGGGATCACGTCGGACCCAGCTCGAATCCTTCCACCCGGCTTCCCATGCCTTGGCCAGCGCATCCATCGCTTCCTGCTTCCTGCTAAGCAGGCAGAACACGCAGGCGGCGTTGTACAAGACGTTCGCCTCTTTTGGCCGAAGCGTCATCGCCAGGTTCGTCTCGCGAATCGCATCGTCGTGTCGATTCGCCAACGCATATTTGCTCGCCAGTATCACGCGGGCTCGCGCATCCTCGGCCACAAGGTGGAGGTGATGCTCCAACGCCGAAATATTTCTTCCATTCCAGTTTCGAAGCGCCTCTTCCTTTCCCATCACTCCCAGCGCGTTCATGATAGGAACATAGACGTTGTAGTCGTCGCCGCTCGCCGCAACGGCGTCCTCCGCAATATCTACAACCTGCTGAAATCTCCCCGCGGAAAATAAAGTTCGGCCCAGCAGGTAATACCCGCCTTCGCAGTCGTGCTTAATGCTGATCGCCCTGCGCAGCACAAGCTCGGCCTCGTCATAGTTATCGTTCGCGTATAGAATCCACGCCTGCGCCACCTGCACCTCCGGCAGATCAGGCCGCAGCGCTACTGCCTTTTCAGCGGCTGTCATTGCCCGCTCCATCCATGCCGGATTACGCCCGTGGAGCCAGTAGTTCTCCGCGTGCGCGTTGGCCAGCGCCGCGTAGGCCAAGGCAAAACTAGGATCCAGAATTACCGCGTTCTCGAACATCTGTACCGCAAATTCCATGTCCTGCCGCTGACGACGACGCGCATAGCTCTTCCCGCGAAGAAACAGATCGTATGCCTGCAAGTTTGCCGTGGGCTTGGCCGCGATGTCCTGCTGCTCCTCCGGAGAAAGTTGTATCCGCAGCGCCTGAGCGATCTTGCTGGCAATCTCGTCCTGGACCTCAAACACGTCCTTCATCTCGCGGTCGTACCGTTCCGACCACACCGGAAACCCCGTCCCTGTATCAGCCAGTTGTGCGGTAATGCGCAGCCGAGTTCCCGATCGGCGCAGACTACCGCCCAATGCATACGCCGCTCCCAGTTGTTGACCGATCTGCGCAGGAGTGATCGGTTTGTCACGAAAGACGAGCACAGCCGGGCGCGGAAAGATATTCAGCCCTTTGATCTTCGACAGGTCCGTGATGATATCTTCTGTAATCCCATCGCGGAAATACTCATCTTCCTTTTCGCCGCTCAGGTTCTCGAAGTAAAGCACCGCGACGGACTTCACCGCTGACTTGGCCGCCCCTGGGCGTGATTCTCCAGAATCGTTCTTCTGCCTCGTGCCCGAGTCCAGATCGCGCTTCAACCGAAGCAGGTCGGTCTTCACCTCGGTTGCCGTCTGGCACCTCAGGTTCCGGTCCTTCTCCATCGCCTTTTCCACAATTCGGGCGAATTGCTGCGGCAGCGCCGGATTCACCTGCAGAATCGGCTTCGGCTCCCGGTTCAGAATCGCGTCATAAATCACCGCCGTGGCATCTCCCTGGAAAGGCAGCACGCCCGTCGCCATTTGATAAAACAGCGTGCCCAGCGAAAACAGGTCTGTTCGGCAGTCAGTGTACTGGCCCCGCGCCTGCTCGGGAGACATATACGAAACCGTGCCCAGCGTCGTCCCCGGAACGGTCAGCTCATTATTCTGCCGGATCGTCTCTGCCTGCATCCCGCCATCGCTGCCCGGACTTGCTCCCTCCACCTTCGCCAGCCCAAAGTCCAGAATCTTAGCCTGGCCTCGTGAAGTGACGAAGATGTTCGCCGGCTTAATATCGCGGTGTGCAATTCCCTTGGCGTGCGCCGACTCCAGGGCGTCGGCAATCTGGATTGCAATCGTCACCAGCTTGTTCATCTCAAGCGGATGCCCGTCCATCATCGTGGACAGCGCCTGCCCTTCGAGCAGTTCCATCACAATGAATGGCTCTCGCCCTCGCGACTCAACGGCGTACACGGTGCAAATATTTGGATGATTCAGCGCCGATGCGGCGCGCGCCTCGCGCTGGAACCGCTCCAGCGCATGACTGTCCTGCGCCAATTCCTGTGGCAGAAACTTCAGCGCTACTCGGCGCCCCAGCTCCGTGTCTTCCGCTTCGTAAACAACACCCATCCCGCCGCTGCCCAGCTTGCGCATAACGGAGTAGTGCGATACGGTTTGCCCGATCACAGCATCCATAAATTTACGACCTCCGCGGAGACGGGAAAAACTCAGCTCCGCGTTTCACGCGCATCCATTGCACCATAATGCCGCCTTACCAGAACCACTCACGACATCCCCGCCTCCGAATGGGCCGGGAACATCCGTTCAAACTCAGGATCACCATGCAGAAGCGCCAGGTCAGGATCCTGGCGCACCCAGTTGGGATCCGTCCAGCCTGCTTCCCAGGCTTTCCGCAGCGCACTTAGTGCCTCCGCTTTTCTATGCATATTGCCGAAGACGCAAGCGGAGTTATAGAGGACGTTCGCCTCTTTTGGGCGCAGCGTCATTGCCAGGTTTGTTTCCCTTACCGCATCGTCGATCCGATCTTGAACTACAAAGCAATTCGCCAGAATCACACGCGCGCGAGCATCTTCTGCAACCAGATGCAAATGATGCTCCAGGCACGCCGCCTCCCGCTGACGCCAATTGCGCAGCGCCTCGTATTTGCCGAGAGCACCGAGTGAATTTGTGATCGGGATATATATGTTGTAGTCGTCGCCACTTGCCTCAACTGCCGCTTCAGCCATATCAACTACATCCTGATAATGACCGGCGGAAAACAGCGTTCGGCCCAGCAGGTAATATCCTCCCTCGCAATCAGGCTTGCGCTCAATAACCTTTCGCAGGACTCTTGCCGTTTCATCAAAGTTGCCGTTCGCGTACATGATCCATGCTTGCGCAACCTGCGTCTCAGGGAGATCGGGGCGTAGCGCCGTAGCCTTCTCTGCCGCCTTCACCGCATGCTCCATCCAGACGGGGTTCCGTCCGTGCAGCCAATAATTTTCAGCATGTGTATTCGCTAGCGCAGCATAGGCCAGGGCAAAATTGGAATCCAGAATCACCGCGTTCTCAAACATCTGCGTCGCAAATTCCAGGTCCTGTCGCTGTCGCCGCCGTGCATAGCTTTTTCCGCGAAGAAACAAATCGTATGCCTGAAGGTTTGCCGTGGGCTTCGCCGCAATCTCCTGCTGCTCCTCCGGGGACAGTTGTATCCGCAGAGCCTGCGCAATTTTGCTTGCGATCTCCTCTTGGACTTCAAAGACGTCTTTCATCTCGCGGTCATATCGCTCTGACCAAACCGGGAATCCCGTGACCGTGTCGGACATCTGCGCGGTAATTCGCAGCCGGTTTCCCGAGCGGCGCAGCGTGCCTCCAAGCGCGTATGCTGCCCCGAGTTGCTGCCCAACCTGCGCCGGCGTAACCGACTTGTCACGGTACACCAGCACCGCCGGGCGCGGAAATATATTCAGCCCCTTGATTTTTGATAAATCTGTAATGATGTCTTCCGTAATGCCATCGCGAAAATATTCATCTTCCTTTTCGCCGCTAAGATTCTCAAAATAAAGCACAGCGACGGATTTGACTGCCGACTTGCCTGAGGCGGCGCGCGATTCTCCGGAGTCTGCTTTTTGGCGGCTACCCGAATCCAGGTCGCGCTTCAAACGGAACAAGTCAGTCTTAATCTCGCTGGCAGTCTGATACCTCAGATTGCGATCCTTCTCCAGCGCTTTCTCCACAACGCGCGCGAACGCAAGTGGCACTGACGGATTCACCTGCTGGATTGGCGCGGGCTCGCGGTTCAAAATGGCGTCATAAATCATCACCGGAGTATCGCCTTGAAAAGGCAGAACTCCGGTCGCCATTTGATAGAGCAGCGTGCCCAGAGAAAATAAGTCAGTCCGACTGTCCGTATACTGCCCTCGCGCCTGCTCGGGAGACATATAGGACACGGTGCCCATCGTGGTTCCCGGTACCGTCAGCTCTTCGCTTTGTCGGATTGTTTCGGCCGCGGCCGCGCCACTGCCAGGCAGATGAGATCCCTCGACTTTGGCCAATCCGAAGTCGAGAATTTTTGCCTGGCCGCGCGACGTGATGAATATGTTGGCCGGCTTGATGTCTCGATGAGCGATTCCCTTTGCATGCGCGGATTCGAGAGCATCGGTGATCTGGATGGAGACGGCAACCAGCTTGTCCATTTCCATGGGGCGATGCCCTGCCAGGATCGACGACAAGGCCTCGCCCTCCAGAAGCTCCATCACAATAAAAGGTTGGTCGGAGTCCTGCTCGATCGCATGTACAGTGCAGATATTGGGGTGGTTCAGTGCCGAAGCGGCCCGCGCCTCGCGCTGAAACCGCTCCAGCGCATGCGAGTCCTGCGCAAGCTCCTGCGGGAGAAATTTGAGCGCGACGTGGCGACCGAGTTGCGAGTCTTCCGCCTCGTAAACAACACCCATCCCCCCGCTGCCCAGCTTGCGCACGACAGAGTAGTGCGATACGGTATGCCCGATTACCGCGTCCATAAATGACGACCCGGGGGAGACGGGAGAATCTTATTGACACTTGCGAAGAACGGTCAAGCGAGATTTCCCGCACCCCGGAATTCGACGGTAAACAGGCGCACTAAGCCTCGCTGGGACGATCCAGCAATTGCGCCGGCGAGAGCAGCCCTATGGCCAGAAAGATCAGCCCAAGGGTCATATGGAAGATGTCATCGCCCGTACTCAGCACCATCGGCCCGAAATGCCATGCCCGATTCGCAGCGGGATTGCCCAGTAAAAGTCCAAGAATCGCAAGCACCAAATAGAACGCTCCCGACGCGATACAGAAGTTCTTTGCCGCCTTTATCCCGACAAAGCTGATTCCCACCGCCAAAGCGCCCCATGTCAGATGCATCAGGTTGTGGTACTTGTCCACGTGCACGCCACTGACCATCACCGCAATGCCCATCAGCACAAAAATTGCGCCGAAGAAGCGGCAGGCCATCTTGGCACTGTCCGCCGTCCGCCCCACGCCACGCCGGAAGTTCTGCACTGTCGCGGCAATTCCGGCGATATCGGTAACCAACAGCGCCACAATCAGCAGCAGCGTTCCTGTGAATATGCCGGGCGCGAAATGCCCAACCGCACCCGGGTGACGCAGCCGAAGCATGTCCTGAGGAAGCCTCACAAACCACCCCATCGTCGTCAGCAGAGCCAGCAGCGCGCCAACCAGCGGCGTCCAGCTCCACCGCCTGCCCCAGATGACAATCGCCGCCGCCGCTATGAATAACACAGGGCCTGGAGGAAACTTGGTATATGAGGGATCGCCGGACAACCACTGCATCCAGATCCCAAGGCAAACCGCTACGAGCCCTCCCGCTGTCAGCTTTGTAAGAAATGTCAATTCCCGCTTCATGATCCAACTCCTTCTGCGTACAACTCGATTCCAGCAGTCATGCCACGGGCGTGCGATAAAGATTGGTTAAGGAAGATAAAGTTTTGTAAAGGCAGCCTGTCTCGGCATTTCCGCGGGCTACCATGAAGTTCAAGTTATGGATCGCGTGCTCATCATCGATGACGACATCGAATTATGCAGTTTGCTTCGCGAGCGATTAAGCACGGATGGCTTCGCGCTCGAAGCGGTCCACGACGGCAGGCGCGGACTTGAGCGCGCAACATCTAGCGAGCATGACTTCGTAATTCTCGACCTGATGCTGCCCGGTATGAGCGGACTCGATGTCCTGCGGCGCGTGCGGCAGCAATCGCCTGTGCCGGTCCTCATTCTCACGGCGCGCGGCGATGATGTAGATCGCATCGTCGGGCTGGAGAGTGGCGCGGACGATTACCTGCCCAAGCCCTTCAACCCGCGCGAACTCATCGCACGAATTCGCGCTATTCTGCGCCGCAGCTCACGCAACTCTACTCCAAACGGCCCCATCGTCGTCGGCGATATGCGCCTCGATCCCTCAGCCCGTGAAGCATGGATTGGCGACAGCCGTCTCAACTTGACCGCTGTTGAATTCTCTTTGCTCGATAGCCTGCTGCGCGACGCCGGAAGCGTAATTACACGCGAGCATCTCACTGAATCGGTGCTCGGCCGCAAGCTCGGCCCGTTCGACCGCGTAATTGACGTTCACATCAGCAATCTCCGCAAGAAGATAGGCGGCGCATCTGCAGACGAGCGGATCAAAGCCGTGCGCGGCAGTGGATATATGTTCGTCGTCCGGTCCGAAACCAAATGACCATACAACTCCGCAGTCTGTTTCTCAAAATATTCCTCTGGTTCTGGGGGACGGCGATCGTCACCGGATTCACCGTGGTGATGTTGTGGGTCATTGTCGAAGACACCGGCAGTCTGGCCGAGGCACACAACCCCTGGAACGTCGCCCTGCGAGTCGTCATTGCTCTCCTGGTCTCAGGTTCGATTTGCTATCTGCTGGCGCGCTATCTCACGGCACCGATTCTGCGCCTCCGACAAGCTTCCCAGCACCTCGCGGCTGGCGACCTCAGCACCCGCGAAGCCTCGGGAATGGAACAGCGGCGTGACGAGATCGGCTCGCTGGTTCGTGACTTCAACACCATGGCGGGACGCATCGAGGACCTCGTATCGCGGCAGCGGCAACTCATTTATGACATTTCGCACGAACTGCGTTCCCCGCTGGCGCGCCTGAATGTTGCGCTCGATCTCAGCCGCCAGAGAAAAGGCGATGACCCGGCATTCGAACACATGGAGCGCGATCTTGAATGTCTCAACGAGATGATTGGCCGCCTGCTTACCGTCGCCCGGCTCGACTCCTCTGCGACTCCCGTGCCCATGTCGCGTGTAGACCTGAGCGAGATTGTTTCGCGGATCATCAGCAGCGCCGAATTTGAACTGCGCAATCGCAACGGCGCGATACGCTTTTCTTCCTCCGGCGAGTATGCCGTCCACGGCAACGCGGAGCTGCTGCATAGCGCAATCGAAAACGTGGTCCGCAATGCCATCCGCTACACCGGCCCCGGAGGATCCGTGGATGTGCATCTGGAAAACACAGTGGCCCCAGGCATGGTTCAAATTCTAGTGCGCGACGGTGGACCGGGAGTTCCCGAACCCGAGCTGGAAAAAATCTTTCAGCCCTTTTATCGCGTCAATAATGATCGCGATCGCGAATCCGGTGGCAGCGGCCTGGGACTTGCCATTGCCGATCGAGTAGTTCGCCTCCACGGCGGCGCTATCAGCGCCCGCAATGCAGTGCCAAATGGGTTGGAAGTAGAAATCCTCCTGCCCCTGACAGCCGAATAGAGTCATCTGCTCATTGGCTGTATTGGTAAAACCCTCTGCCGCTCTTGCGGCCGAGCCAGCCTGCGTCCACCATTCGTATCAGTAAAGGACACGGCCGGTATTTCGGGTCGCCCAGCCCGTCATGCAACACACGCATGATGTCCAGGCAGACATCCAGGCCAATAAAATCAGCCAGCGTCAGCGGCCCCATGGGATGCGCCATCCCCAGCTTGAAAACCTCATCTACAGCCTCCGCCGTCGCCACGCCTTCCATCACCGCGTACATGGCCTCGTTCAGCAGAGGCATCAGCACCCGGTTCGACACAAACCCCGGCGCATCGTTCACCTCCACTGGAGTCTTCCCCAGTCTCTCCGAAAGCGCCTTCACCGTCTCATAAGTCTCCTGCGAAGTCGCCAGCCCACGAATCACCTCCACAAGCTTCATCACCGGCACGGGATTAAAGAAGTGCATCCCGATCACGCGCTCCGGCCGCCGCGTCTGCGCTGCCAGTTTGGTAATCGAGATCGACGAGGTATTCGAAGCTAGAATCACGCCTTCCGGCAGAATCGCATCCAGCTCCCTGAAAATCTCGCGCTTCACCTCAAAGCGCTCCGTCGCCGCCTCCACCACAAAGCCGCAGTCCATCAAAGAAGCGCGCTCCAGCGTACCTTCAATCCGCCCGAGCGCAGCATCCATCTCCGGCTGCGTCAGCTTGGCCTTGGATACTTCGCGCCCCATATTTTTCCGAATCGTGTCCAGCCCGCGCTCCAGAAACCGCTGCTCCACCTCGCACAGCCGAACCGCAATCCCGCTCCGCGCAAACACGTGGGCAATGCCGTTCCCCATGGTCCCAGCGCCCAAAACGCCGACCCTATGAATGCCGCTCATTCCACTCTCCTCAAAACAGAAAAGTGTAGCAAAGCGGGAGGGCTAGTGAAGCGGAAAGCCTGCCCTTTAGCGGCTCGCTTTATCAGCCAAAAGAAGTATGGGCTGGATGAAGGGGAGCGGTAGATGTCCCGATCATCCAGCCCATTGGACCCTGAAACGGGTCAAGGTGATATTCTGAGTGTACGCTCGTGAATGGGCGAGTCAAGAGATTTCCGAAACCTGTTTTAACGAGCGCGAATTGCGGCTTGGAGTTATGCGCAAGTCACTCATTTTCAGGTTCTACGGAGACGCGGGAAGAGTGTATTCCGCTACATTGACACCTGAATTTCCGCTCTGTTACAACCAATTGTCCGAAAAACAATCTAGTGGATTCCACCTCTATCTGATGGCGAAATCATGCTTGATCAACTGATGCGGCAACTCGGCGACCTTATGCTCGGCTCCGTGCCGACCATGATCATTTTCATTTTACTGGTCATCGCCTACCGCTACATCCTTTATGGGGCGCTTGTTAAGACGCTGACCGAGCGCCGCGAACGCACTACCGGCGCCATTGAAGCCGCCCATGCCGCTATTGCGCAGGCCGACGCCAAGACCCAGGAATACGAGGCGAAGCTCCGCGCCGCACGCGCTGAAATCTTCCATTTGCGTGAGCAGCGCATGCAGCAGTGGAACTCCGAGAAGGACCGCGCCATCGACTCCGCCCGCCTCGCCGCGCAGGAGCGGGTGGCCCAGGCCCGCGCCTCGATTGATGCTGAAGCCGCTTCGGCTCGCACCCAGATTGAAAACGCCGCCGGCCAGCTCGCCGCGCGCGTCCTCCAGGCCGTGCTTCCAGCCCGTGTTGAGGAGGCCCGTTGAAGTATTCCCCCAACCGCGCTTTTCGCCTTTGCCTCATTCCGTTGCTCTTCGTTGGACTCACCGCTCCGCGGCTCCACGCCCAGGCAGGGGCGACGCAGCAGCAACCCGCAACGGCCCAGTCACGCCATTCTGCCCTTCCGCCCCACGCAGAAAAAGTCGACGCGCCCGAAACCAACGCCGAATTGGAGGCTTTCCGTCACTCGACCGCGGTCAAAAAGATCGCCCAGATGACGGGGGTTGATACCGAGTCCGCGGCAAAGATCCTCGAAGACCTGAATTCCGCCATCATGATCGGTCTGATCCTGTGGCTGGTCTTCCGGTTTATTCCCAACATGTATCGCAAGCGCTCCGAAACTCTCGATAAGCAGATGCTCGACGCCGCCCTCGCCACTTCCCGCGCCAACGAGCGGCTTGCCGTGGTCGAAGAGCGGCTCTCCAAACTCGATGTCGAGATCGAAACCATCCGCCAGCAGAACGAGCACGACAGTGCCGAAGACGAGCGCCGCATTCATGAGTCGCTCGAAGCGGAAAAGCAGCGCCTGATGACCTCAGTCGATCAGGAAATTGAAGCCGCCGGGGCCAACGCCCGCCGCGAACTCAAGCAATACGCCGCCAGCCTGGCCATCGACCGCGCTGCGTCGGAAATTCGCCTCACCCCTGAGCAGGACCGCTTGCTGGTCCGCTCCTTCGGTAGCAACCTGCCCTCCGGAACCCACAAAGAGGAGCGCAACTGATGCCCGCAGCCTTCGCCGCCCGCTATGCCCGCGCCCTGGCCGACGTTATCTTTTCGCCCGATGCATCCGCACATCTTAAGCCCGAGCGGGCCCACTCGCAGCTCAACGACTTTGCCGCCGCGTGGCGGGAAAGCGCCGACATGCGCGAGTTCCTCCTCGATCCGTCATTCCCCGCCGCCCGCAAAGTCGCCTTTCTCGACAAGCTCAACACCCGGCTGGGAATGTCGCAACCGATTCGCAATTTCATAGCAGTGCTCATCAACCACGACCGGCTCTCCGGGTTTGAAGAAATCCTCTCTGCCTTCCACTCCGAAATGAATGCCCGGCTCAACATCGCCGAAGTGGAAGTCACCTCCGCCCGCGAACTCGATCAGGACGAAAGGGCCGCAATTGAGGCCCAGGCGGCGCGGCTCACCGGCAGCGCCATCCATGCCCGTTTCCGCGATGACGCTTCTCTCATGGGCGGCATCATCTTAAAAATAGGAAGCACCGTTTACGACGATTCTGTCCGCGGGCGGCTCGACCGGCTCAGGGAGCAGCTGGCGACAAGCTGAAATCCGAAGAAACTTCATTTCATACAAGACAAACCATCCACGAATCCATTAAAAAGTGACACATGGCGCAGATACGAGCAGACGAAATCACGGAACTCCTTAAAGAGCAGATCGCTAACTACGACTCCAAAGTCCGGGTCGACGAAGTCGGCACCATAATCTCGCTCGGTGACGGCATCGCCCGCATTCACGGTCTTGACAAGGTCATGGCTGGCGAACTCATCGAGTTTCCCCACGGCGTGGCCGGACTGGCTATGAGCCTCGAAGAGGACCAGGTCGGCGCCGTCATCATGGGCGAATACTCTGAGCTGCGCGAGGGCGATCAGGTGCGCCGCACCGGCAAAATCCTCAGCGTGCCCGTCGGCGACGCCATGATCGGCCGCGTCGTCAACTCGCTCGGCCAGCCTATCGATGACAAGGGCCCCATCAACGCCTCTGAGACCCTTCCCATCGAACGCCTAGCCCCCGGCGTGATCGAACGCCAGCCTGTCCGCGAACCAATGATGACCGGTCTCAAGGCCGTCGACTCCATGATCCCCATCGGACGTGGCCAGCGCGAGCTCATCATCGGCGACCGCCAGACCGGCAAAACCGCCATCGCCCTCGACACCATCATCAACAGCAAGGGCAAGGACCTCATCTGCGTCTACTGCGCCATCGGCCAGAAGCGCTCTTCTGTCGCCCAAGTGGTCCAAACTCTCGCCGAGTACGGTGCCATGGACTACACCATCGTCGTCGTCGCGTCCGCGTCTGAACCCGCGCCCATGCTGTACCTCGCGCCCTACGCCGCTACCGCCATGGCCGAGTACTTCCGCGACAACGGCAAGCACGCCCTCATCGTCTATGACGATCTCTCCAAGCACGCCGTCGCGTATCGCGAACTGTCACTGCTCCTTCGTCGCCCGCCTGGTCGCGAAGCTTATCCCGGCGACGTCTTCTACCTCCACTCGCGCCTGCTCGAGCGCTCCGCCAAGCTGAGCAAGGAGAAAGGCTCCGGCTCGCTCACCGCCCTGCCCATCATTGAAACGCAGGCCGGCGACGTTTCCGCCTATATTCCGACCAACGTCATCTCCATCACTGACGGACAGATCTTCCTCGAGACTGACCTCTTCAACTCCGGCGTGCGCCCCGCCGTCAACGTCGGATTGTCCGTCTCCCGTGTCGGCTTCTCCGCCGCCATCAAGGCCATCAAGCAGGTTGGCTCCACGCTCAAGCTCGACCTCGCCCAGTACCGCGACCTCGCCGCCTTCGCGCAGTTCGGCAGCGACCTCGACAAGGCCACGCAGAATCAGCTCAACCGCGGCCAGCGCCTTACCGAACTGCTAAAGCAGCCGCAGTTCCATCCGCTCCCGGCGGAAAAGCAGGTCGTCATCCTCTACGCGGGTACCCAGGGCTTCCTCGACGACGTTAAGGTCGCCGACATCCGCGCCTTCGAGGACGGCCTCTACAAATACCTCGACTCCGCCCAGACCGCTCTGCTCAACGACATCGCCACCAAAAAGGTGCTCGACGACCAGCTCAAAAAACGCATCTCTGAAGCTCTCGACGATTACAAAACCAGCTTCCTCGATCAGCATGAGGACGCGAAAGTCCCCGAGCAGCACGAAAACAAGACCGAGCAGACTGAGCAGCAGCAGGAAGTCCCCGAACCCGCCGGAGCCGCAAAGTAACCAATGGCGAACGTACTCGACTTACGGCGGCGCATCCGCAGCGTAAAGAACACGCGCCAGATCACCAAGGCCATGAAGATGGTCTCGGCGGCCAAGCTGCGCCGCGCACAGGAGCGCGCCATCTCGTCGCGCCCTTACTCTGCCATGCTGGCGAGTGTTGTCGCGTCCCTCAAGCGCCGTATTGAAATCATTGACCCCGCCACCGGTGAGCTGCGCCACCCGCTGCTTAAGCCCCGCGAGGAAAAACACGTCCTAGTCATCGTCATCTCCGGAGACAAGGGCTTCGCCGGCGCCTTCAACTCCAACATCATCAAGTCCGCCGTCAGCTTCCTCGACAAGAACCCCGACAAGCAGATTGACATCGAAACCATTGGGCGCAAAGGCCGTGACCTCTTCCGCCGCCGCTACCCCTCGGCCCGGTTCGTCGATCAGAACGATGCGCAAAACCAGGACCATCACGGGCCCGCCGCGGAAACCCCCGAAGGCAAGTCGGCGCCGCGCCCCGAGCGCCAGCGTGCTTCCCGCATCGAGATCACCGGTGACCACCCCGACCTGCTGCAGAAGCTAAGCTATGATCGCGTCCGCGAAGTTGGCGAAGAAGTCGTCGCTCGCTACGAGCACGCGGAAATCGACGCCGCCTACATCGTCTACAACGAATTCAAGTCCGTAATTCAGCAGCGCGTCGTCGTCGAGCGCGTGTTGCCCATCATCAAGCTGGGCATGCACGACATCGCAGCGGCCACTGAGATGACCGCCGAGGAGCGAGCCCACGCCGCCCACGCCGCCCTTACCGCCGGAGTCAGCGTCGAGCCGGGCGAAGCCGAGGCCGACGCCCAGGAATTCGAAGATGAAGCCAAGAAATTCGGCACGTCCGCCGTCGACTACATCTACGAGCAGACGCCGCGCGAAATCTTCGACGCCGTCCTGCCCCGCTACATCATCTCGCAGCTCTATCACGCCATGCTGGAGTCAGTCGCCGCCGAGCACGCCGCCCGTATGACCGCAATGGATTCGGCCACCAACAACGCATCGGAAATGATCGACGCCCTCACCCTCACCATGAACCGCGCCCGTCAGGCCGCCATCACCAAGGAAATCATCGAAATCGTCAGCGGCGCCGCCGCACTTTAAGAGAGCCTTAGCGAAACCCATATGGCAGAAAACATCGGCAAAGTCATTAAAATCTCCGGCCCGGCCGTAGACGTCCAGTTTGAAGAATCAAAGATGCCCGGCATCTACCAGGCGCTCCGCGTCGTCAGCGACGGATTCAACGTTCCCGTCCCCATCAACGTCATCCTCGAAGTGCAGCAGCACCTCGGCGAGGGACGCGTCCGCTGCATCGCCATGGAAGCCACTGAAGGCATGGTGCGCGGCATGAAGGCCATCGACCTCGGCGGCCCCATCTCTGTCCCCGTGGGCCGCGCAACACTCGGCCGCGTCCTCAACGTCATCGGCGAGCCGGTCGACGAGCTTGGTCCAGTAGACGCAAAGGTCCGCATGCCCATTCACCGTGAGGCGCCTGCCTTTGACGAGCAGTCCACTTCCGAGGAAATGTTCGAGACGGGCGTCAAGGTCATCGACCTCATCCAGCCCTTCCTCAAGGGTGGCAAAATCGGACTCTTCGGTGGCGCCGGCGTCGGCAAAACCGTCATCATTCAGGAACTCATCAACAACGTCGCCACCAAGCACGGCGGCTTCTCCGTCTTTGCCGGCGTCGGTGAGCGCACCCGCGAGGGCAACGACCTCTGGCTTGAGTTTCAGGAGGCCGGCGTCATCGACCTCAAGGACCTGCCCAAATCCAAGGCATCGCTCATCTACGGCCAGATGACCGAGCCGCCCGGCGCTCGCCTGCGCGTCGCCCTCACCGGACTCACCGTCGCCGAATACTTCCGCGACAACGAGGGCGCGGACACCCTGCTCTTCATCGACAACATCTTCCGCTTCACCCAGGCCGGTTCCGAAGTCTCAACCCTGCTCGGCCGCATGCCTTCCGCCGTCGGCTACCAGCCCAACCTCGCCACAGAAATGGGCGAGTTGCAGGAGCGCATCACCTCTACCAAGAAGGGCTCCGTCACCTCAGTGCAGGCCGTCTACGTCCCGGCCGACGACCTCACCGACCCCGCTCCAGCCACCACATTTGCGCACTTGGACGCTACCACCGTGCTCTCGCGTCCGCTCTCGGAACTCGGCATCTACCCTGCCGTCGATCCGCTGGCCTCCAGCTCGCGAATCCTCTCGCCGCGCGTCGTCGGGCAGGAGCATTACGATGTAGCCCAGGGCGTCAAGCGAATTCTGCAGCGCTACAAGGACCTGCAGGACATCATCGCCATCCTCGGCATCGACGAGCTCTCCGAAGAGGACAAGATCACCGTCTCCCGCGCCCGCAAGGTGCAGAAGTTCCTCTCGCAGCCCTTCCATGTCGCCGAGCAGTTCACCGGTATCCCCGGCAGCTACTGCAAAATCGCCGACACGGTTCGCAGCTTCCGCGAGGTCATCGAAGGCAAGCATGACGACGTGCCCGAACAGGCCTTCTACATGAAGGGAACCATCGACGAAGTCCTCGAAGCCGCCGACAAAATGGCGGCGAAGGCATAGCCAGTCATGGCAGACAAGAACCAGCTCACAGTCCGGCTCGTCACTCCTGACCGCATCCTCGTCGACCAGACAGCCGACGCGGTCGAGGTACCCTCGCAGTCCGGCTACATCGAAGTCCTATACGGACACGCGCCCCTGCTCGCCGAGCTCGCCCCCGGCGAGGTGCGCCTCCACGGAGGCACTCACCACACCGGCGACTCCTTCTTCGTAGCCCGCGGATTCGTGGAAGTTCTGCCCGAGCGCGTCACCATCCTCGCCGAAAGCGCCATGGCTCCTGAGGAAATCGACAAGTCCAACGCCCAGCTCGAGCTCGACCGCGGACGCAAGCTATGGACCGACGCAGGCGAAGACCCCGAGAAATATGCCCATGCCAACGAGGTCATGCGCGAAGCCGAATCCAAACTCGAAAGCGCCAAGTAGCACCAGTCAAGAGTCCTGCAATTCATTCGAACATGATTCCCAGTTTCCAGACCGGCATCGCAAACGGTCACCATTCCCGTTTCAGGGCAAAGTCTTTCGGGAAATGACTGCTTTTTTCCTCCCCTCATGGAGAAATGCCGTAAACTGCTTGAAGGCCGAAAGCTGAACTAGCCATGCCTGAACGCCTCAAACTCCAGGTTGCCGCTCTCTCCGATGTCGGCAAAGTCCGCGAACATAATGAGGACGCCTTCGGATACTGTCTTGAGGCTGGGGTATTCGTTGTATGCGACGGAATGGGCGGAGCAGCCGCCGGTGAAATCGCCAGCCGTCTCGCAGTCGATAGCATGATCGAGCGGCTCTGTGCCGTCTCCACTCCCGACGACCGCCGCTGCGCTCTCGATGAATCCATCGACGCCGCCAACCACGTCGTTCACTCACAGGCTTCCGGCAACGCCGCGCTTCAGGGCATGGGCACTACGCTCGTCGCTGTCGCCATTCAGGACCACTCCGCTCTCATCGGCCACGTCGGAGACAGCCGCTGCTATCTCTTCCGGGGCGGTGAGCTCACCCGCCTCACCCACGACCATTCACTTGTGGACGAGCAGGTCCGCCTGGGGCACATGACTCCCGAAGAAGCAGCGCGATCGCCTCTCAAGAACGTCATCACCCGCGCAATTGGCACGCAGCCCAGCGTGGAGGCCGACATCACCGAACTGCCGCTCGAATCCGGCGACACCCTCCTGCTCTGCTCCGACGGGCTCATCCGCGAAATTTCCGACACGCAGATCACCGACATTCTCGCCCGCCGTCCCGGCTCCATCGATGATTACTGCCAGCAGCTCATTGACGCCGCAAACAACGCTGGCAGCCACGACAACGTCACCGTCATCCTCGTCCGCACCCGCTAACGATAAGCGGTACCGCTCACCCTAGCGAGACCGATTCCCCTTCACCCTGTATCTCCCATACCTTCCCAGCAGAGACGCAGGACCCGCCACCGTCATCCGCACCAGGTTTCCCACGAACTCCCTTTCGCGAATCACCGCGCCCGCGCCAAGCGCCGCAAGCGCCGTCCCCTCCGACTGCGGAATTTCAAACCGTTGCTCCACCACCGGGTCCGCGATAAGCTCCGCATCCATGCGCGCCAGCAGGCCCTCAATCCCCAGACCCTGCCTGGCCGATACTGCAATCGCGCCGCTCGCCGCCAGCGCTTTTCTCTGTACGTCAGACAACAAATCAATTTTGTTCAGCACCTCGATGCGCGGCTTACTCAGAACACCAAGTTCATCCAGCACCTTCTCGACTTCAGCCTTGTGCTCTTCGCGCATTTCACTCGATGCGTCCTGCACGTGCACCAGCACCTCTGCTTTCTGCACTTCTTCAAGCGTCGCCCGAAACGAAGTCACCAGCGTATGCGGCAGGTCGCGGATAAATCCCACAGTGTCCGACAGCAGAATCTTCCTCCGGCTTGGCAGCAGCATCGCCTTCAGCTTCGGATCTAGCGTTGCAAACATCCGCGCCGACTCCAGAACCCCGCCCTGCGTCAGTCGGTTGAACAGCGTGCTCTTGCCCGCGTTCGTGTACCCCACCAGCGCCACTGCCGGAACCGGCACCGACTCCCGCCGCTGCCGTTGCTGCGCCCGCACCCGCCGCACGCCTTCAAGTTCTTCTTTAAGGTGCTGCAGCCTCCGCTGAATTCGCCGCCGGTCTGTCTCCAGCTGCGTTTCGCCCGGCCCTCTGGTTCCAATCCCGCCGCCTAGCTGCGACATGGCCGCGCCGCGCCCCGTCAGCCGAGGAAGCATATATTCCAGTTGCGCCGTCTCCACCTGCAACTGACCCTCACGAGTCCGTGCATGCCGGGCAAATATGTCGAGGATTAATTGCGTCCGGTCCACCACGCGACACGGTAGCGCGTCATCAAGGTTGCGAATCTGCGTCGGTGACAGGTCATGATTAAAGATCACCACATCCGCCTGCGAAGAGGCCGCCACACCCGCAATCTCTTCTACCTTGCCACTGCCGATCAGCGTCGCGGGATCGGGCTTGGGTCGCCGCTGCACAATCTCCGCCGCAACCTCGCCCCCGGCAGACGTCACCAGTTCTCGAAACTCCTCCAGCGCCGCATGCAGATCAACCGAGTTGGGCGTTGAGGTGGGCGCCAGCACAATCTGCGTCTCGCCATCCTGTGTCGCAGGATCAGCCTCATCGCGCGCCAGCACCGCATCGCGAGCCTGTGCAGCAGTGCGCAGCGCTGATGTCGCGCCCGTCTGACCGCCGCGCGCAGACCACGACCTTTGCGCCGTGAACTCCACCGCGACCAGCACAGCGCGATCGCCGTGCCGTTCTTCCTGCCTGTTCTGGTTCAATCGGGAGCCACCGCCAGCATCGTCTCACCTCTCAGCGGAGAACGCTCTGGGGATTTAATAGGCGCAGCTTCGCCGCGCCTTCGATGATCCTTCAAATTAGCGGAGCACTGCACGGAGAAATCCGCTCCCTACGTCCCGCTATCGTCCCCGTGCGTCGCAGAGGACTGTGCCGCATGCGCGCCCGCACCCGCTGACCGGTGCGCGTCGTGCATCACTGAGCGGCTACTTACCACCGTCGAGATCGCGTGCTTGAAAATCAGTTGCTCCTGGCTGTTGTTCTCCAGTAGCACGGAATACTTGTCGAAGGAACGAATCTTCCCGGTCAGCTTTACTCCGCTCACCAGATAAATTGTGATAGGCGTCTTGTCCTTGCGAACCGTATTCAGAAAGGTGTCCTGAATATTTTGCGCCGGCTTATTGTCCATGTGCCGATCTCCCGCTGTTTTCAACATCAGAGTTAAGGTCAAACGTAAACAACCGTTCGTTAAAATTTGGAAACCCAGCTTCCGGTCACATTCCTCCCGCAAGCCGCAGTATTAACACAATAACGGCAATCTTCGCTTGGCGCAATCACCCTCCCCGAATCTAGTTTCGGTTATCGCAACTGGTCCGCGAGACACACCTTCGGTTTTCTTGGATGCCTAAACTTGCCTCCGGGCTTGCTCGAACGTGTTGCGCTTACCGGAACTCGCCCTGTTGACGACTTTGATTCCGCACCATATGTGACAAGGGCTGGGAGTCAACTCCGGCCCATCGCTTTGTTGAAACAGAACCTCTACCCTCTCCGCCGTCGCGCTCGCGTTGCCTCTCCCTGAACCTCCACTGGCCGCCGCCTGCTTTTCCACAAATCCGCTTCGGCCATTCGACCCGTTCTTCTATGTAGCGCGCCCACTTCAACTAGGAGAAGCTTTTACCGATGGATAAGAACCCTATCACCGTCCTGGGAAACAAGGTTTCCCGCCGCAAGTTCTTGGCGGGTGCCGCTGCCGGAGCCGGCGGAACAGCCGCATTGGCGATCGCCGGGTGCGGCAGCGGCAAAATTTCGCAACCATCTGGAAACCCACCACCTCCACTTCCCACCGGAATTACCGACGACGACATATTTAACTTCGCCCTCAATCTTGAATACCTTGAAGCCGAATACTACCTCCGCGCCACCACCGGGGTCGGACTCTCCGCTTCCGATACCGGCTCCGGCGCAGGCACAGTCACCGGAGGGGCCGCCGTCCCCTTCAAAACTCCTGCAATTCAGGCTTTTGCCGCCGAAATCGCAGCCGATGAGCTCGCCCACGTTCGCTTCCTGCGCAAAGTCCTTAGCAGCAAAGCCGTTGCCGAACCCACCATCGACCTCATGAACAGCTTCAACGCCGCCGCCCAGGCTGCGGGAATCTCCGGCGGCACCTTCAATCCCTTCGCTGACGAAAACAGCTTCCTGCTCGGGGCCTTCGTCTTCGAGGATGTAGGCGTCACAGCCTACCACGGGGCTGCTGGTCTGCTCAGTGTCACCGCCGACCTCGCCGCTGCCGCCGGAATCTACGCCACTGAAGCCTATCACGCAGGCGGAATCCGCACCCTCATCGCACAACTAGGCGACCCCTACGTCACCATCGCCAACCAGATCGAAACCCTCCGCGCCACGGCCGGAGGAGGCAATGAAACCGCCCTTGCCGCCAATGCCATCGTCGCAGCAGATTCCAACTCCATATGCTTCGACCGCACCACTGACCAGGTTCTTCACATCGTCTACCTCAACGCCACCGCGGGCGTCGTCTCCAAAGGAGGCTTCTTCCCCAACGGTCTCAACGGCAAAATCACGGCTTCGGCCAGCTAATCAGCGGCACACATGGCAAACGAAATGGAGAAGCTCATGACCGACAGCATCAACAGCCCGAAAAACTCTACCCGCCGCAATGCCATTCTCCTCGGCGGAGCCGCCCTCGCAGGCGCGCTCCTCACCAGCACGGCTCAGGCGGCCGTTACAGATACTGACATCCTCAACTTTGCGCTCAACCTCGAGTATCTCGAAGCACAGTTCTACACCTATGCCACCACAGGCGCTGGCCTGCCTTCATCGTCCACCAGCAGCGGAGGCGGCGCCGCCGGAGGTACAGTCACCATCAAGGCCAACGCCAAGGTTCCCTTTTCTACGCCCTTCCTCCAGCAATTCGCAATGGAAGTAGCTACTGACGAGCAGAACCATGTCGCCTTCCTGCGTACCGCTCTCGGTGCGTCCGCTGTCGCCCAGCCCAACATCGACCTTATGAACAGCTTCAACGCTCTCGCTCAGGCTGCGGGCCTCGGCGCATCCTTCGACCCCTTCGCCAGCGAGACCAACTTCCTCATCGGCGCATTCATCTTTGAGGACGTGGGCGTAACTGCCTACCAGGGCGCGGCCACGCTGCTTTCAAGCAAAACCTACCTCGACAAAGCTGTGGGTATCCACGGAGTCGAGGCCTACCACGCGGCAAGCATCCGCACCCGCATCTACCAGGCGGGAACCACAGCTCAATCCATTTCCCAGGCCGTCGCAGCAACACGCGCGAAACTCGATGGCACAAGCAATGACGACATCGGCGTCTCTACAAGCCAAAGTGGAGTCGCCACCATAGTCGACAACGACGCCAACGGAATGACCTACGCCCGCAGCACCACACAGGTCCTCAGCATCGTTTACGGAGGAGGAGCAGCTGGCACAGGCGGCGCCTTCTACCCCAACGCGATGAACGGAAACATCAAGTAACGGGCCGGCTTCACTGCCTCGCTTTCTGAAAACAACAAGGGCCGGGATCCATCCCGGCCCTTTCTCTTACTGGGTCAGAAGCCCTTACCCTCTCCGCCGTCGCACCCGCCGCCTCTCACGCGAATGTGGGTGCCCCACAGCCTGCCCTGAGCGCAGAGAAGGGTCTCGATTTTGAGACGTGGGTTTCGCCTTCGGCTCTACAGGTCCCACCTTGTATACCAGCGCGCCCTCCAGTCGATACGTCTCCGTCAACGTCGCGTCCGCTTTCGCCGCCCCGGTTGCTGGATCGATCTCTACCGCCTCATTGTTCGCCGCGCGCTTGAAGGAGAACGTCGGCTCGGTCCTCCCGTTGAACACCCCGCTGCCAATCGTCACCGGCAAATATCCCTCAACACCGCGCTCGCGGAACGCCAGCTCATACCGATGCCGCTTCAGGTCCCACGTAAACACATGCACCTGGTCAAAGTCGTAAGGCAGCCCGTTATTCCAGGCATTCGTCACCGCGATATACTCCGGCACCTGCCCACCCACAAACTTCGACTCGGGATCCTCCATCGTCCCCAGCTTGTACGCCGCCACATAACGCTGCGTGCCCGCCAGTCCGTCAATCTCCTGCGGAATATCAATGTCCATCATCCGCGACAGCACCCAGCCCGTCTGCCCCTGCGGCCCGCGCACCAGCCACCAGTCCTCCATCGGAGGCCCCGGCGGAACATACGGCGGCGCATTCACATCCTTACCGACCTTCTTCGCCTTCGCTGATTTCTTCCTCGACGGCGTCGGCAGCGCCACCGGAACAGCCTGCGGAGGCGGCGCCTTCGGAACCGACGCCCGCACCAGCAACTGCACTCTCATGTTCTCAGGAAGCACATGGAAATGCATCGACTTCCGCCCCGGCGTCAGATGCAGGTTCGACTCATCCCGCAATATCCCCGTCGCCACCACGGGATCATGCGCGTGGTCCGCCGCCTGCTTCTCAAACTGGTCATAGGTCGGCTGATCAATCACGACCAGATCATCAATCCAGCCCACCGCGCCCGAGTCCGTCTTCACGTGGTAAAACCGCCGGTCCTCGCCAAGCACCTGCAACCGCTGCCCATTCTTCACATCGGCCACGCGATTCGTCACCGCCGCCAGC
>DASZAG010000206.1:0-18875 GCA_035945555.1 Acidobacteriaceae bacterium | reverse complement strand
TGGAGAGCGAGCGGCTGGAAGGGAAGTTGTCCGAATCTGAATACGCCGAGCATAAGGCCGCGCTGGAACAAGTGCTGCGGCGGGCGCTGGCGAGGCAGGGCAGCGAGACAGTAAGCAGCCGCGGCTAGTGCCCCCCCCCGGCTACTCGTGTTCGCTCAATTCCTCGTTACGCTTTTCGACTGCTTCGGTCTGTTGTGGGCACAGCCCCTGTAATACGGCGAGCAACTCGCCGGGCTCGAAGGTTTCCACGGTATGATCTGCCGCGCTGCACTCGCTGTCCGGTGCCCGGCCAACGACAACTACCGGCGCGGTAGGCCTGATTTGCCTGAGAGTAGCAATCAGCTCATCACAGTGCATGTCGTGCATTTCGGCATTCATTACCACGCCGTCGACTGCCGGAAAGCGCCTCAGCATCTCCAGCCCTTCTGCGGCGCTGTACGCGGTCAACACGTTGAATTTCGCGGTTTCAATCACCAGCTTGCGGGTGGAGATGCTTCCCGAATACTCGCGGTCAATTACCAGAAAGCATGGTCTGACTATTTCCATGGATTAATGGATGCTGACTTTTGGAGGGGTGGCGAGTGGAGTTTCTAAGTCGTTTTGGCTGCTTAAGATGAACACCCGTTGCTCCTTTGATTACCCCTTGAAATCGCGTTGAAATTCACAGCCATTCACACGCTATATTCATGTTTGGCGACTCTCACGACCTGGCTCGGGCGTGGCAAAAACTGACGGATACAAAATGGGCCGCGCGGTGCTTGTCGATGACGAGCCCGACCGGGTACGCCCCGCTGCCAGCCGATCGCGAGCCGAACGCGACTCCCTTCCTGAAGATTTCTCCACTCAATATCCCACCCGCGGAACTGAAGCTCCGGGCAACCTGCGCACCCGCCGACGCGCCCCGGTCCGCAAAGGAGTTCTTCCCGCGTGGGCGAAATCCCGCTGGGGACGCATTGTTCTGATTTGCAGTCTGGTCTTCATCCTGGTAGTGCTTGCGGCCGCCGCGTTTGCAGTTCGCAGCTTCTTTGAGCACGATCCGCGCTTCCGCATCCAGACCTCTGATTCGATCCAGACCACCGGTAACAGCCAGTTGTCGCGCAACCAGTTGCTCTCGGTTTTTGGCGCGGACATCGGCCGCAACATCTTCTTTGTTCCGCTTGCCCAGCGCCGCACCCAGCTTGAGCAGATTCCGTGGGTGGAACACGCCACGGTAATGCGCATTCTGCCCAATCAATTGCGGGTAGTGGTGCAGGAGCGCACTCCGATCGCCTTCGTGCGTGTCGGCAGCCAGATCAAGCTCATTGATGCAGCGGGCGTGATTCTTGACATGCCTCCGGCCGTGATGGCGGCGCGGCATTATTCATTTCCAGTGGTTACGGGACTTAATGCCTCCGATCCGCTTTCAACGCGGGCCGCGCGCATGCAGCTTTACCAGAAGTTTGTTACCGCTCTGGATTCGACCGGAAAGCAAATCTCAGTGGGTGTGAGCGAAGTGAATCTTTCCGACCCCGAAGATTTGCGCGCGACTCTTCCAGTGAAGTCGAGCGACCTGCTGCTGCATTTTGGAGATTCCAACTTCCTCGCGCGCTATCAGATTTTCCAGTCGCACCTGAGTGCGTGGGAGCAGCAGTACCCACGGCTGGCCTCGGTTGATTTGCGCTACGACTCCGAAGTGGTACTGAAGATGGCTCCGGATACGACGGCCGCGCCGGCGAAGGGTGCTGCTGCGGCTTCGCCGGCAAATGCAAAGGCGGCGCCAGCAAAGACAAAAGCAGCACCACCCGCAAAGGCCAAGACCGCGCCCAGGGCTAAAGCGAAGGCAAGGGCTAAAACGAGGCATACAACTACAAAGCACTCCCGCGCCGCAAAACGGCATGCAGGAAGGAACAGACGATGAGTCAGCAGCCGGACAACATCATCGCCGTGCTTGACGTGGGAAGCTCCAGAACGCGCGTGCTGGTGGCTGAGCTGAACGAGGGGGCGCTGCGGTATCGAGGCCACGGCATTGTGGACTCGGCCGGAATGCGCAAGGGCCTGATCGCGGAGCTTACGCCCTGCGTGGAGGCAATCGACAAAGCGGCCACGCTGGCGGAAACACGAGCGGCCGCCGTTATTGAGCGTTGCGTGATCGCCGTAGGCGGGTCGCATGTGCGGGGCGTGAACAGCCGCGGCGGCATAAGCCTGGGCGCGCGCATGAGGGAGATTACCCGCGAAGATGTGCGAGTCGCAGTGGAGCGCGCAAGGTCAGTCTCGCTGCCGAGCGACCGCGAGATCATGCACCTGCTGCCGCAGCAATTTATCCTTGACGACCAGCCCAATATCAAAGACCCCATCGGGATGGTGGGCAGCCGGCTTGAGGTGAATCTGCACATAGCTACCTGCTCGGCGAGCGCCATACAGAGCATAGTTACCTGCGCCAACAAGGCGGGGCTGGAGATTACCGAATCAGTATTTGAGGGAATTGCGGCGGCTGAGTCGACTATTTCCGCCGACGAGCGCGAGCTGGGCGCATGCCTTATCGATATTGGCGCAAGTTCAACTGAGCTGATCGTTTTCTTCGAGGGATCGGTGGCGCATACGTCCGTCATTCCCATTGGGGGCGACCACTTCACGAATGATCTTGCCGTGGGCCTGCACGTTACTCCGCCTGAGGCCGAGTGGATCAAGCGCGAGTATGGGCATGCGGTGGTCACTTCCGTCTCGCAGGTGGAAGAGATTGAGCTGCGTGGCATGCCAGGTTATGAGCCGCGCCTGGTGCGGCAGCGCATGGTGAGCGAGATTCTGGAGCCGCGCGCCCGCGAGCTGTTCCACATGCTACGTGACAATCTGCGGCAGGGCGGAGTGCTTGAAGCTCTGGGAGCGGGATGTGTGCTCACAGGTGGCGGCGCGCGACTGCCCGGCCTGCTGGATGTAGCTGAAAGCCTGCTGCGCGTGCCTGCGCGCATCGGCTCCCCCGTACCGTTGTCGCGGATGCCGGATGAGTTGGCGCAACCCGAGTGCGCCGCGTTGATCGGAACCCTGCTCTACACCCACCGCACCAGCGTGCTGCGCGCGGCGGAAGACCACAGCTTGCGCGCCAAACTGCGCGCCATATTCGCCGGAAGTTTATAGGAGTAACGCCCATGCATGTTGCAGACGAAATTCGCATTCAATATCAGGACGAGGTCCTTCGCGGGGCCCGGATCAAGGTCATCGGCGTGGGCGGCGGCGGCGGCAACGCAGTCAACCGCATGATTGCGGCGCGGGTGGAGGGCGTGGAGTTCATCGCTGCCAACACCGATCGCCAGGCGCTGCAACTCTCGCAGGCTCCAATCAAGCTGCAACTTGGCACGCGGCTCACCAGCGGGCTGGGCGCGGGCGCGAATCCTGACGTTGGCCGCAAGGCGGCGCTCGAGGATTCGGAAAAGATCATCGAAGCGCTCGAAGGCGCGGACATGGTCTTTGTGACGGCGGGACTCGGCGGCGGCACCGGTACCGGCGCGGCTCCGGTGATTGCCTCGTTGGCCAGCGAAATGGGCGCGCTCACCGTGGCAGTGGTCACGCGGCCGTTCAGCTTTGAAGGCAAGCGCCGCATGGCCCAGGCCGAGCGCGGCATGCAGGAGCTGCTCGAAAGCGTGGACACGATGATCGTGATTCCGAACGAGAAGCTGCTGGCTGTGGCGAAAGACACAGGATTCTTCGAGTCTTTCCGCATCGCCGATGATGTGCTGCGCCAGGGCGTGCAGGGGATTTCAGACATCATCACGATTCCGGGGATCATCAACCGCGACTTTGCGGACGTGAAGACCACGATGGCCGGAATGGGCTACGCGGTGATGGGCACGGCGATTCGGGCCGGAGAGAACCGCGCTCGTGAGGCTGCGCAGGCTGCCATGGCGTCGCCGCTGCTCGAGTCGGGAGCAATAGACGGAGCGCGCGGCATCCTGATCAACATCAGTGGGTCAAGCTCGCTGAAGCTGAACGAGGTGAATGAAGCGTCGATGCTGATTCAGGACTCTGCGCATGAAGACGCGAACATCATCTTTGGAGCGGTGCTGGATGAGAGCATGGGCGACGAGGTGAAAATCACGGTCATTGCGACCGGGTTTCGGCAGGAGAGCCCCGAGTGCTACGAGAACCAGGAGCGTCGGGAACGCATGCTGAATGCGGCATTGCGGGAGCCCGTGATCTCGCGCGTTGAAACAGGCGCGCGCGCGTCCGTGTCAGTGACTCCGCGGTTCGCCAGCGAAGATGAGCCGGAAGAAGAGCCGGTGCGCTTTGCGGCACGGGTTGAAGCGGCTGAAGAAGCTCCGGCTTTTGAGGCTGTGGCGAGCACTCTGGTGGAAGGATTTGGCAATCCGGCTCAGCAGAAGCCGGAGCCAGTGGTTGCTGTGGCGGAACCCGCACCTCCATCGATTGTCTTCGCGGAAGAAGAACACGGCGAAAATCTGGACATTCCGGCGTTTATGCGGCGGGGCGGGTTGTAGACAGGCTTGTCTTACCAGTCACCGGGTTGAGACGATTCCTTCGGCAGTGGTGGCAGGTTACAAAAGTCCTGCTGTGGCCAAAAATCCACAGTTTTGCATCGCCCCGGTTCACGCTAAGATGAAGAAGAAGCGAACCGCGGGCAGCGCAAAGCTAAATTTGTAGTTCCAAAGGAACAAAGCAGGTTGGTTTGTGTTGGATTGCTCAGAAGGTCGTGAGCGTCGATCCCGGAGAAGAAAAGGCATAGTGCCAATTCAGGAACCCGGGGTTGAAAAGTAGAGTAAATAACCGGCTTTGCAGGCGCATTCCTTGCTTAAGATCAGGGAACGGCGTCTGGCCACAGGGTTACTTTTGGGATGAAACGCATTCTTTTCTTCATGCTCGCCGGGCTGCTCGTGCTGCCGTTGTCGCTTCAGGCCGTGGCTGCGGATACATCCGCGACTTCCACGACCACTGCGCACCACCGCACGCGCCGCCACGGCCATGTGCGCGAGTCGGCCGTGGCCCGGCACCGCATCCATCACCTGCAGCACTCCCGCCGCGTAGCTTACACGCGAGTTCACTACCGCCGGCGCCATTTCCGCCACCGCTATTACCAGACCTGGGACGCCCACTCGTTCGTGAATGATCCTTCGGCGCTTATTCAGGGTGATGTGACGGGCGGTGAAGACCCCATGGTCCGCCAGGCAGCGATTGATGCTTTAGGAGACATGAACGGCACGGTCGTCGCGATTGACCCGAGCGACGGGCGCATTCTGGCCATGGTGAACCAGAAGCTGGCGCTCTCAAGCGGAGCCGAACCCTGCTCCACCATCAAGATTTCCGTGGCACTGGCCGCGCTTGAAGAGGGAATTGTTACCAAGGACACAATGGTCGACCTGGGTGGTCGCTATCGCATCAACATGACCACCGCGATGGCCCACTCGGTGAACGCCTATTTTGAGGTGCTGGGCCGCGAGCTCGGTTTTGAGCGCGTAAAGCACTACGCCAACGAGCTTGGACTGGGTGAGCTTGCCGGTTACGACATTCCAGGCGAACAGCTGGGGGTCTACCCCGACGCGCCACTCCCAGAGGACAAGGGCGGCGTAGGCCGCATGTGCTCCTTCGGCGAGAGCATTTCGATGACGCCTCTGCAACTTGGCGCGCTGGTGGCAGCGGTGGCCAATGGCGGAACGCTCTATTATCTCCAGCACCCGACTACACCGAACGAAGTTTTGAACTACAAGCCGCGGGTCAAGCGCCTGCTGAACATCAAACCCATCCTGCCGGAAGTCGAGGCCGGGATGCTTGGCGCTACTGAATACGGCACGGCGCGATCTCTGCGGGCCAGCTTCAGGCAATTCCCGGTACTGGGCAAGACGGGAACCTGCTCGAATGAAGGCACCCGCTTCGGCTGGTTTGCCTCCTACGCGGACACACAGTATGGGCGCATCGTGGTGGTGTTCTTCCTCGAAGGCGGACGGGACACATACGGTCCCAAAGCTGCCGAACTGGCGGGTCACTTCTATCACGACCTGCTGGATGACCGCTACTTCGCTGCGAAGGAGCCGACGGACCAGGCTGCGACTCCGACTGCTTTGGGCGTGAGCCAGTAAGGCAGAACCGATCTATACTGGAATGGCCCCGGAGCTTGGCTGCTTCCGGGGCCTTTCCAGTTGCTGGGTAAATCCTTAATTTTGTATGAAGTACAAATTTGAGATGATTCAGATCCCAATCCTGACGGCCGATGAGATGCGCGCTGCCGATCACGCCACGATCGAGCGGTTCGGAGTTCCTTCGATCGACCTGATGCGTCATGCCGGGGCGGCGGTGGCTCAGTTTGTCTCACGGGAGTACCCAGCCTGCCGCAGCATCGCCGTGATTTGCGGCAAGGGAAACAACGGGGGTGACGGCTTTGTTGCGGCGAGGCAGTTGGCGACCTCTGGCTGTGAGGTTCGGGTACTGTTGCTGGGCGACCCAGCCGACCTGACGGGTGACGCGAAGAAGGCCTTCGACGAGATGGGGATGGTTCCGACTTTGGCTCGGGACGAGGCCGCGCTGGAGTCTGGTAACGTACAGTCGCTGCTATCCGAAGCCGACCTTCTGGTGGATGCGGTGGTAGGGACTGGATTCAAGCCGCCACTGCGCGGAGTTGCCGCTGCTCTTCGCGACCGGGTGAATGCGCTGAAGACGCCGGTGGTCGCGGTCGATTTGCCTTCGGGCTGGGATGCGGACTCGCGTGAGTTCAGTGCAGATGGATCGTGGCGGGCCGACGCCGTGGTGACCTTTACGGCTCCGAAGCTGGCGCATGCTTGCGGACGCCTGACGGGCGATACCAGCGGCCCGATCGTGGTGGCGCCCATTGGTTCGCCTGAGGAGGCGGTGCGATCGAAGGAGCGGCTCACATGGACGGGCTCTTCGACGCCGTTGGTGCAGGCCCCTCGCGTTTCCGACAGCAACAAGGGCATGTACGGACATGTGCTGGTGGTGGGGGGAGCAAGGGGTAAGTCGGGCGCACCGGCCATGGCGTCGCTGGCAGCGCTCCGGGCTGGAGCGGGGCTTGTGACGGCCGCAGTCGCCGAGTCGATTTTGCCGACGGTTGCGGGGACTACACCGGAGCTGATGACCGCTCCGCTGCGTGAATTTCTGAACGGCGAGCTGAACCTGGGAAAGATAGATTTCGACGCACTGCTGGAGCGCAAGACCGTACTGGCTATTGGCCCGGGTCTCGGACAGGGGCGGGATGCTGAGCGGTTTTTGCTGACCCTGTTCGCAAAGACCCGAGTTCCCATGGTGCTGGATGCGGATGCGCTGAATATTCTGGCAAAACATCCGGAGAAGTTGAACGGCGAGGACCGCACGCTGGTGTTGACGCCTCATCCGGGCGAGATGGCGCGGCTGACAGGCATGACGACCAAAGGAGTGCAGGCCAACCGCGAAGATCTGGCGCGAGACTTTGCGATGAAACGTAAGCTCACGCTGGTGCTGAAGGGTTGGCGCACGCTGGTGGCGCATCCTGACGGGCAAGTAGCCGTGAACACGACGGGGAATCCGGGCATGGCGAAGGGCGGCAGCGGCGACATTCTTACCGGGATCGTCGCGGCGATTCTGGCGCAGTATCCGGACCGCGTTGCTGATGCGGTAAATGCGGCGGTGTATCTGCATGGGCTGGCTGCGGACTTTGCCGTGCGCGAGCAGGACGAGCACACGCTGCTGGCGACAGATACCTTGGCTCATTTGTGGCGGGCATACCGCTTCCGCGCTGAGGATGAGGGCGGCTATACCTGGTTGCAGGGGCTTCCGCGCAGCGAAGGAGAAGTGAGTTGACCAGCGCGGCCGAAATGACGATTCACGAATTCGACACGTCCAGCGCTGAGCAAACGATTCGCTGTGGCCGAAGGCTCGCAAAGTTTCTTGTGCCTCCCAAACTGCTGATTCTTCAGGGCGATCTTGGAGCGGGAAAAACGACTCTGGTGAAGGGCATTGCCGAGGCGCTGAAGGCCGCCGATCCGGATGAGGTGACCAGTCCGACGTTCACGCTGATTCATGAGTACGAAGGTGAATGCGGCGGCCAGGCGGTGCGGCTCTATCACCTGGACTTATACCGCATCGAGAGCGAACACCAGCTTCAGGCGCTGGGTCTGGATGATCTCCCGTTGCCCGGCAGCCTGGTGCTTGTGGAATGGGGGGAGAAATTTCCCGGCCTGGTCGAACGCAGCGACGGAGAAATAGCGATCCGCGCCACTGGAGCGGACTCGCGGCGCATCACGCTAAAGCTGATGTAGAGGCTAGACCCGGAACAGATCGGCACGCCACTCTGTTACCGCCTGTTTAATCTGCTTTCTGTTCAGCTTTTCAGTGAGCGCTCTCTGCACCAGCGCAGGAAGCTCCTTGTCTGAGGCAAAGCGCAGACCGATGAGCTGGTCCTCGGTGAGTTCCGAGATGCGGGCGCGAAGTGGGTCGGGCAGTAGGGCGGTCAGGCGCACGCGTTCTTCAAGCCGGATAATGCGGTCCTGCGCCCTGAGCGGATTGATGCGGACGAGGAACGTGAGCATAAGCAAGGCGATGGAAACGACAAGCGCCCATGCGGTGATCCAGCCAGGCCTGCGTACCAGCAGGACAATGGCGAAGATCACATTGAGCATGAAAATAGGCCCGATTACGAAGTGGAATATCGGATGCCAGCGAGTGTGATTGCTGTAACTCTGCACCTGTGCCGCCATAGGGACTCCTTGCAAAGCTGATTTGTACCGCGAAGCCCGTCTCCACCAAAAGTTGGAGAGAAAAACCGCTCTAATGACTCAAGACGCGCCGGCTGGATCGCCGTAATCTGAATTCGTCAATTGCACTTCAAGACCTCCTACCCCTGGTCGCCACACGCGATCAGGGTTTTTCTTTTGACTTGTTGCGATGCGGGATTCAGATAAGCTCCGTTCCCCAGAGATCGTGCAGGTGAACGACACCTTCGAGCGCTCCAGCCGTATCAACGACTAATAGGGACGTGATCTTTTTCTCTTCCATGATGCTGAGTGCGCGGGCGGCCAGCTCGCCGCTGGCAATGGTGCGAGGCTGCGGATTCATCGCATCTCCAGCGGTATGGTTCAGAGTGTTGGGGCCGTCACGTTCAAGCAGGCGGCGGAGATCGCCGTCGCTGATGATTCCGATCAGGAGTCCCTTGTCCTCCACTGCTGTCATGCCCAGCTTCTTGCGCGACATCTCATAGATCACGTCCTTCATGGGGGTGTCGCGGGCAACGCGTGGAATGGCGTCGCCGCTGTGCATGAGCTGCTGCACGCGCGCCAGACGTTTGCCGAGTTTGCCGCCGGGATGCAGCGCGGCGAAATCTTCGGCCTGAAAGCCCTTTTTGATAGAAACCGCGATGGCCAGCGCATCTCCCAGCGCGAGCATAGCGGTGGTGGACGCGGTGGGCGCAAGGCCCATACTGCAAGCCTCGGCGGGAACGCTGCAATCAAGCGCGACGTCGCTGGCGAGCGCCAGCGTAGATTGCATGTTGCAGCAGAAACTGATGAGCGCGTCACCAATGCGCTTGATGTGAGCAAGGAGGCGGAGGATCTCTTCGGTTTCGCCGCTGGCGGAGAGCGCGATGACTACGTCTCCGTGCGCCAGCATGCCCAGGTCGCCGTGGACTGCTTCCGCGGGATGGAGATAGAGAGCGGGGCTGCCGGTAGAGCTGAGAGTGGCGGCGATTTTCTGCGCGATGATGCCGCTCTTGCCCATTCCGGTGACGACGACGCGCCCGCGGCCCTCGCCGCATTGAAGAATGCAGGCAATGGCGCGATCAAAGTCCGCGGCCATGGGGCCTTCGACCCGTTCGGCGAGCGCCACTAGCGCTTCGGCTTCAATGCGCAGTAACCGCGATGGGGTATGAGGAGTCAAACAGGACGATGCTATCAAAGTTCACCGGCTTGTAGAATCAGAAGAGAGGTTGGGTGCACGTGAAGCGAAGTGCGATAGTGCTATTGGTGGTGTTGGCGGCGCTGGGACTGATGATCTGGGCGGGTGTCGTGAATTATCACAAAAGGCAGCAGGATGAGGCGAAACTGAAGCAATTCCAGTCGATGGTGGCGGCCACTCCGGCGCAGCCGGCTTCGGGCGCGGAGGACGATGGCTTTAACCCCAACCCACTCCAAGGACAGATGGCGCCGAACTTCACGCTGAAGGACATGAACGGGAAGCCGGTTTCATTGTCAGAGTTCAAGGGCAAGGCGGTTGTGGTGGACTTCTGGGCGACGTGGTGCGCGCCCTGCAAGATTGAGATTCCCTGGCTGGAGCAGCTCAACAATGAGTACGCCCCGCAGGGGCTGGAGATTCTCGGTGTATCCGAAGATGATTTGAATCTCGACAATAAGGCCGAATTTGCCAAGGAAAAGCAGGTGATTGCCGACAAAGCCAATGAGCTGAAGATCAACTATCCTGTGCTGATTGATGACGCGGAGGTGTCGACCCCGTACGGAGGTGTAGAAAACCTGCCGACGACGTTCTTCATCAACCGAAGCGGCAAGATAGTGGCATCAAGCGTCGGCCTGACACCTCGAGATGAGATTGTGGCGAACATCAAGAAGGCGCTGGGCAGCGGAGGGCAATCGTGAGGCGGCTTTGGTGGGCGGTTGTGATTGCCGCGTTGGCTGTTGGCGTGGCGGCGGCGCAGATGCTTCCCTGGCAGGCGCGTACCAAGCGTCCGCAGGACGTAACGTATTTGTACCCGGAACAGATTACGGTTCCAGCGGGCAGGGAAGCGGTCATCGAATTGCACTTCCGCGTGAATCCGGGAATGCACATCAATTCGCACGATCCGCTCCAAAAGGAACTGATTGCAACGCGGTTGATGGTGCCGGACACGTCGGGGCTCGAGTTGAGCAAGGTGGAGTTTCCTACGGGATCGGAATATGCGCTGGCGGCGATGCCGAGCGAAAAGCTGAGCGTATATACCGGAGAATTTGTCTTGAAGGCGCACGTTCGCGCGACAGCGGGGCAGCATTTGCTGCAAGGCTTGCTGCGGTATCAGGCGTGCGACACGAATTCTTGTTACCCGCCCAGGAACGCTCCCGTGGCCGTGGACGTGATCGCGAAGTAGCTAGCTGGCGATTTCCAGCAACTCGTAGCGGACCGGTGAAGCGGCAACTGGCTGCGCGCTATTCCGCATTTCTTCCAGATAGAGGCTGATTGCCTCCGCGATCATCATTCGCGCTTCCTCATAATCCTTGCCTGTAGAGGCAACCGCTCCGGGCTGGAGTTCGGGTGCGTAGGCAGTGACGCTTCCATCGTCGGCCTGTTCGTAGATGACGAGATAGTTGTGCTTCATCGGCTAATCCCTGCTTGTTTCAGTATTGCCGCGGCTCTGCCTTTTGCCAAGTCCCTTGTGTGAATGGGAACAACAATGATACCCAGCTTATGTTCGTGTTTGTAAACCGCGTGGCTTCCACTGGTTCTGATGTGTCGCCAGCCATCTGCCTCAAGCAGTTTGATATTTCGCGGTGCTTCATTGCGCGATTTCCTCGACTGCTTTCAATCGCGCTATCACGCGATCGTTACCGAGCGCGACCATGACTGCAAACAAACTGGGGGCGACGGCCTGGCCGGTGAGCGCGACGCGCGCTCCGTTGATGAGCGCTCCCGCCTTGACGCCGTTTTCGTCGGCAAAGGTGCGCAAGGTTTGTTCTGTGGAGTACTCGGTGAACTCCGACAACTGCTGATAACGATTGGCGAGTTGGGCGAGCAGCGATCGGGTGGCCGGGTCCTTCAAAAATTTCGCGACGGCGGCGGGGTCGTGCTCGAATGAATCGCTGAAGTAGGCGCGGAAGATTGTTGCGAAGTCTTTGAGGTTGCGAGCGCGCGGCTTGAGCAGATCAATGATGTGAAGGATGTCTTCCGGCGAGCGCTCCGGCGTGAAGTTGCAGACCTTCCATTCTTCTTCGATCAGCGGCAGAAGCTTCTTTGTGTCGTAGGAGCGGATGTATTCGGTGTTGAACCAGGCGAGCTTGTCGTTGTTGAAGACAGCGTTCGATTTAGAGATGCCGTCGAGCGAGAAGAGCCGGATGAGGTCCTCTGAGGAGAAGATTTCCTGGTCTTTGTGTTCGGGGCCTGGCGTCCAGCCGAGCTGCGAGAGGAAGTTGCGGAAGGCTTCGGGCAAAATGCCCATGTCCTTATAGGCGATGACGGATGTTGCGCCGTGGCGTTTGGAAAGGCGAGTCTTGTCGGGTCCGAGGATGAGAGGAACGTGCGCGAAAATAGGCAGTTCGGCACCGAGGGCACGATATTGCAGCACCTGCTTGGGCGTGTTGGAGATGTGGTCGGCTCCGCGGATGATATGTGTCAGCCGCATGTCGATGTCGTCGGCAACGACGCTGAGGTGGTAGGTGGGAACGCCGTCGGAACGGAGGAGCACGAAGTCCTCGATTTCGGCGTTGGCGAATTCAACGCGGCCAAACACGGCGTCGTCAAAGCTGGTTGAGCCGCCGTCGGGAACGGCGAAGCGGATAGCGCAGGCTTCTCCGGCGGCCTTGCGCGCAGCGGCTGCGTTGCACTCGATGCTGCGGCAACGGCGGTCGTACATGGGCGGAGGTCCCGAGGCGGCGGCTTCGGCGCGGCGCTTCTCCAGTTCGGCTTTGGTGCAGAAGCAGTAATAGGCGTGGCCGCTGGCAAGCAGCTTTTCCGCCGTGGCGCGATAGAGGTCGAGCCGCCGGGACTGGTAGAAGGGGCCCTCATCCCAGTTGAGGCCGAGCCAGCGCATGCCGGTGAGGATGCCCTCGACCATTTCCTCAGAAGAACGCTCGAAGTCGGTGTCTTCAATGCGGAGGATCATGGCTCCGCCGAAGTGGCGGGCGAAGAGCCAATTGAAGAGAGCGGTGCGTGCTCCGCCAACGTGGAGGTAGCCGGTTGGAGAAGGCGCAAATCGGACGCGAGGGGAGGTAGAAGAGGTCATTTTGGTGGGCGGGGTCAACTTTGATGCTAAAGCATATCGCTGCCCCGCGCACCCACGCGGGATTCCAGAGCGGCTCTATGTCAGCCTTGTGGGGGCAGTGCTGACGGCGGATAGTACGGCGGCTGATAGGGCAAGGGGCTCGGAGCAACGGGCGCGACCTTCCAGTCAGTGAATGCCAGCACATAGAGCATGACGAAGTTGATGATCGGAACCACCATCAGCAGGCAGAGCCAGGACGAAAAGCCAGCCTTCTTGTAGATAAACCACCACGGGACGAGCATGATGACTGCGAAGATCAGGAAGAAGATCGGCATGATCACCATCATGGCCTGCAGGGCATGAAGTTGAGATTGGTCCACGGTTGTTTCCTCGCGCGTGAATTGAAAAGCTGGCTAAGAGTAGCCGGAGAAGAGCGCGCCTGGAAAGCAAAAAGTGACTGTTTGAGACGGCTTTTTGGCGGTATTTCGCCCGAGGATGCCATCGGGGCTCGACAGCGCTCAACTAGGTGATGTCGTCGGTGTCGAAGGGCGGCCTTTGGATGGTGCGCGGCTCCACGCCGTGCACCTGGCTTACGAGATCCTTCACCACGTCTTCGAGCTGCTTCTGGCTTTCGATCACGTCAGTCATGCTGCGAAGCTCCACCGGGTCGTCAACTTTTTCGAGAAGCACGATGGCATGGGCCTGCGCCACATGATCTGCGTTCAGCCCTTCGGGAGTTTTAGCCTTGATGCCCACATCCGCCGGCTTGATGCGAAGCAGATTGGCAACGCGTTCGCGCAATTCTCCGGCGATGGGGCCGATTTTAGGCGCAGCCAGCACGAGCGTAGTGTCGACATTAATAATGCGATAGCCGGCGTTCTGAATTTCTTCCAGGGCGAGGTTCAGGAAAATCGACGAGTCGGCATTCTTCCAGCGCGGATCGCCGGGCGGGAAAAAGCTTCCGATGTCGCCTGCGGAGACGGCGCCCAAAAGTGCATCAGTGATGGCGTGCAGCAGCACGTCGCCGTCGGAGTGCCCTGCGAGTCCCTCGGGGTGTTCAATGGAGAGCCCCCCGATCTTCAGCGGTACTCCGGGCTTGAATGCGTGCGAATCCCAGCCATATCCAATGCGTATGCTCATATCTTCTTCGTTCCCTGCGTGTCTTAACGGGCTGTGGATTGATGTTGCAAATAGAACTCCGCAAGCTCCAGATCCCCGGGCTGCGTAATTTTAAAATTTGCCGGCGAGCCTTGCACCACCGCAACCTGCGTTCCTGCGCGCTCTACAAGGCTGGCCTCGTCGGTTCCGATAAAACCATCAGCCTCGGCCTCGTCAAAGGCGCGCTTCAGCAAGCCGAAACGGAAACCCTGCGGAGTCTGGGCGCGCACAATATATTCGCGCGGAATGGTTGAGGTGATGATAGCCCCGTCGGCGGTGCGCTCCACCTGCTTTATGGTGTCGACCGCGGGGAGGCCCACGATGGCGGCGTCGTGCTTCTCCACGGCGTGGATGGTGCGCTCGATGGTAGCGGCGTCAATCAGCGGCCGGACTGCGTCGTGCACCAGCACGATGTCGTCAGCGTCACAGTTGATGGTCTTGAGCGCATTGGCTACGCTTTGCTGGCGATGGTCGCCGCCTTCCACTACGCGGACTTTGTCGCCAAAGCCGTGCTCGCGCACCTGTGCCGCCAGCCGCTCGATTTCAGCGGCGCGCACCGCGATGACCATCTCTGTGATTTGTGGCACTGCGGCGAAGGCTCGAAGAGTATGGATGAGGATTGGAACGCCGCCCAGTTCCAGAAACTGTTTGGGTGCGGCTGAAGTTGCGTGGCCTGGCGCCATGCGTGTCCCGAGGCCCGCTGCCGGAAGAATAACAAATACCCGCATAAACACAGGAGTATACCAGTTATGGGCCGCCAGCGGAGCGCACGAAGGATCGCCGCCCGCAGCAGGGCCTCCATTTCGATCAAGCAGGATCGAAATGGAGGGATCTGGAGTTTCCCGGCGACTTGCTACTGTGGGAGCGGCGGCAAGTGCGGGTGGTGATTCGGGTACGGCGGCTTTGGATAAGTCGGAAGCGGATGCTCCTTCAACTGCTCCAATGCGACGGCGACGGCCTTTTCAAGTTGCGGGTCGTGACCCTCGCGGATCAGCTTAGGATCCTGCCAAACCTCGATGTCCGGCGGAATGCCGTGGCCCTCCACTTCCCAGTGGCCGTTCAGGCCCCCAATTGCGGTTCGAGGTGCGGTTACCGATCCGCCATCAATCAACGTGGGGTAACCGCCGATGCCTACGAGTCCGCCCCAGGTTCTCATTCCAACGAGTGTGCCTATGCTCTCTTTCCGGAAGAGCCATGGCATTGCATCTCCACCCGATCCGGCGAATTGGTTGATGATCATGACCTTTGGACCAAAGATCGCCATGGTCGGCTCAAATGAGGATTTGCCGTTGCGCGGAAAGACCAGGCCCTCCGGCTTGCGGTTCAGGTAGTCGATGATGTAGTCCGCAATTTGCCCGCCGTGATTGAAGCGCTCATCGAGGATCGCTCCCTGCTTGCCAACCTGCGCGAAGAAGTAGCGATTGAAGCTAGTATATCCACCTCCTCCCGTGTCGGGCAGGTATACGTATGCGAGCTTGCCATCGCTTAATTTGTCGACGAGGCGGCGATTGTTCTCGATCCAGTCGAGATGCCGCAGCGCGCGATCGTTGGGAACCGGGACGACGGTGACTTCGCGTGAGCCAGTATCGTCCGGACTCGGGCCTACGCGGAGCATAGTTTGTTTTCCGGCGGTCTCCTGGAAGGTGTCGTAAATGTTGTCAGACGACTTGAGCTCGCGCCCGTTTACGGCGAGCAGGTATTCGCCGGTCTTTACGTTTACACCAGGTTGAGTGAGCGGTGCGTTCAGATCTGGGTTCCAGTTTTCTCCGTTGTAGATTTTCGCGAAGCGGTAGCGGCCATTGTCAATCGCGTAATCGGCCCCAAGAAGACCGACGCTGACTTTCGGTGTGTCAGGTTCTTCGCCTCCGTTAACAAACATGTGCCCGACCGACATGTAGCTGAGCATCTGCCGGAACAGGAAATTCAAATCCTGGCGACTGGCGAGACCTGGTAGATAGGCGGCGAATTCCTTTTGCGCAGCCGCGATGTCATAGCCGTGATAGTTGGTGTCGTAGAAGAAGTCGCGCTCGATGCGCCAAACCTCGTGGTACATCTGGTTCCACTCTTCACGTGGAACAACGTGAACTTCCATGCCATCAGTCTTTAGCATGCCTTTTCCAGCCTGCACGGGCTTGGAAGCATCCGCGATGAACCAGTGCCGCCCACGTCCGCCATGTCCGCTGCCAGCGCTAAAGAGAATCTTTTCGCCATTAGACGAAAGCGCAAAGCCCTGGACGCCGCCGGCGACAATGTCCACAACTTTGCGCGACTTCAGGTCGAATTTTTTGATGCTGAGTTGCGGAGGACCCTGCTCCGTTTGGACGACGGGACCTTCGGTGAAATAAATTTCTCCATCCTTGCCCGCCTGCAGGTTGCTATAGTTTGCGGCGGGAATGGGAAGGGCAAGGATGCGCTGCAGAATGCCGTCAAAATCAATTTCGACTTTTGGAGCCGGTTTCGGTTTTTTCGAGTCCTTTTCCGCCGGCTTCTTTGCCTCATCCGCTTTCGCGCTCGCGGTCGGGTTTGACGAATCGTCCGCAGCCTTTTCGTCATCGCTCTCTGGCGGAATAGGAGACGGTAGATCCTTGCGCAGCACGACAACATAGACGTTCTGCGTGACCGGATGCTCGTCGCTGGTCATGTCCAGTCCGTAGGCGCTCAGGCCCGTATTTGTGCTGGCGAGAAAGTAAAGGTATTTGCCGCTCTTATCAAATCTGGGATAGCTGCAGTCGCTCATCCCATCGGTAATCTGGGTGACTTTCTTTGTAGCCAGTGAATAGACAAAAACGGCGTGCATTTCATTCGCGAGCAATTTTGTGTAGGCGATCCACTGGCCGTCTGCAGACCAAGCTTCGCGAAGGTCATTTTCAAATCCCTGGTCGTACTCGGAGGTGTCGATCTTTACAGGGGTAGGATGGTCGATATCGACATACCAGAGATTCAGAAACTTATCTGCGTATGCGATCTTTTTGCTGTCTGGTGACCACACAGGGCTGTAGTAGAACGACGGTTTGCCAAGGTTGATGATCTTCGGTGGAGTGAGGCCTTTCTGGTCGCGGATGTGCAGCTCGTATTCGCCGGACGCATCCGAAAAGTAGGAAATCCACTTTCCGTCTGGTGACCACGCGGGCTCCCGCTCGGCGACTCCTGGAGTGTTTGTGATGTTGCGAATGTCGCCCTTTTCCGCCGGGACTGTGAGAATCTCGCCGTGAGCCTGAAAGACCGCGCGCTCGCCTGTCGGAGAGATATTCGGGTTCTGGATTTGGTCGGCGACCTTGACCCAGTGCGGGAGCAGCTGCGGCATGTCCGCCGAGACGGTGACATGAACCTCTTGATCGGTGTGTGATTTCAAATCGTAGAGATGAAGAACGCCAAATTGTGAATAGACGATTGCGCCGGGACCTGCTGAAGCGGAGGTGATATCGAAGCCGTGATTATCGATGACGCGTGTGACTTTCTGCGATTCCGTATCGTAGGCGAAAAGGGTACGCGCTCCGTCGCGGTCTGACAGGAAGTAAACGGTGTTGCCGACCCACATGGGGTTGCCGTCGTTCGAATTGTCGCGCTGAATCTTGACGACGCTCGAATCGGCCAGGTTTGCAATCCAAACAGGCGTTGTCTGACCGCCCCGATAGCCTTTCCAGTCGGGCTCCCATTGAAATATGGGGACGTATGCGATGTGTGTGCCGTCAGGCGAGTAGGAGCCGTCCTCGGCCATGTCGAGCGGAAGCTGCGTCGGAAATCCGCCGCCGACGGGAACTGTGAACAAGTGGTGCGGGTCGTTGTTGCTGGTGCGAAATGAGGCAAACAACACGTTTTTCCCGTCGGGTGTCCAGCCAACTGCTATGTCCTGGCCCGGATGGTAGGTGAGGCGGCGCGGTTCGCCGCCTGTGGATGGGACAACGTAGACATCAATATTGCCGTCATAGTCGCCGCTGTAGGCGACCATCGACCCGTCAGGCGAGAAGATAGGGCCGGTTTCGAGGTCGGTTCCCGTGACCAGCCGCTGGGCAGCGCCTCCTTCGCGCGGAACCGTCCAAATATCGCCTCCGTAGACGAACGCGATTTGAGTATTGCTCAGGGTTGGACTTTGCAAGAGCAGCAACTTCGACTCAGCCGAAGAGGTTGGAATCACCAATAAAGCAGCAACAGCGATCAGCGACAACTTTGCGAACATTGATCTCACAGCAGGATTCCTCCGGGTTCTTGCAGCCTTCGGAGCACGCGAATAGGGGAGCGGGATCAGACACGCGTGTAACGTGCGGCAAAAAGCCAGCCTAGTATATGGGGTTTATGCAGTCAGGGGCGAGACTTTTGATTCGGCTGTTGCTCGAGAGTGGTACGAGTTCGACCGCGACGATTGACGACGGAGCAATTTGCGTCAAAATGAGCGATGCGCGCATCGCTGTATACTGAAGGGTTCGCACCCAAAATCGATTTCTATGAGCACAAAAGCAGAAATTCCTGTCGAGACAGATTTTCCAGCAGAGGTCCAGGAGTGGATCGAAGCCTTTGACGATGTGATTGTCGCTGAAGGCCCAGAGCAGGGCGCGGAGTTGCTCGACGCGCTGCGCAAGCGGGCGCGCCAGGCCGGGGTGAATCCTCCCGGCGAGTTGGTGACGCCTTACATGAACACGATTCCCAAGCATGAGGAAGAGCCATATCCAGGCGATCGGGCGCTGGAGCGGCGTGTTGAGTCGCTTATCCGCTGGAATGCGATGGCCATGGTCCACGGCCAGAACAAGAAGGACGCGGGCATCGGCGGGCACATTTCGACGTATTCCTCGCTGGCGACGCTGCTCGAAGTTGGCTTCAACCATTTCTTCCATGCCAGCTATGGCGACCAGCCTGG
>DASZAG010000205.1:0-8583 GCA_035945555.1 Acidobacteriaceae bacterium | reverse complement strand
TATGCCACCCCCGTCACACGCTTTGTACATATCGAAGATCATGGCTGTCTGATGCCAGCTGTCGTCAACGGCGCTTTGGTAGACGATGCAAAGGATGGCTGTGGGATCGATAAAATCGTCAAATATCATCCCCTTCTGTACGGCGTCACGGTTGGCCCCGATTTGTATAGCGTGGGACGCACCTGGAGCGATTCTGCTTGGAAAGACGGTTTCAGTTTCTGGCGCATGGGGAGCCATTTCCTTCGTCTGTGCGCAGAACCTGTTGGCTTCGGATTCGGGGTCGATCTGAGGGTTGTGAACCAAAAACATCTCTGGCCGGGAGAATACATTAAGGGCTGGCGAATGGCCCGTATTCTTCAAGGTATATTGAATTTCGGCGAGAGCGGCGCCATTGAAAAACGTAAACCCCCAATGAGCCTGACGTCAGCCGTCACCCAAGGACGATTACTGGCGATCAGGGTTTCCTTCGCAGTTTCGGAAGCGCTCTTAGCGGCATCGGCAGATCGTTTAATTTGACTGGTCTGAAGTTGCAATTTATCGACTTGTTCGTCCATAGCCCGCTTCGTGGATTTCTGGGACCAGTCCATCGAACGCGCCATCCAATTGATATTGCCGATCGCGCTCGAACTTTGTTCGGAGGTCTGTTCTTCGCTCTCCTTCATTTCGGCAAGGGTCTTGCGCATTACGCAAAGTTGGCGATAGGCGGTACCCGCATAGACGATGGTGGCGATCATCATCAGGAAGGTGCAGACTATGTTGGCTTGAGTGTGAGCGTTACTCCTCCTGAACCGCTGCCACCAGTTCATCGCGTCATCTTCCTCCTGGTTGGGTTGGTCCTTTTTCGGACCCGTGCAAATTTAACGAACTACAATGGCACTCTGCAGGTCCCGCGGCGCAGCCGGAAATCGGTGCGGACTCAATTGGGGATATGTACTTCCCGGAGCTGAGATCTGGTGAAGCGGCGGCCGGCTTTGAGGCGAAACTCGAGGCGGGCGCCGCGACGCACGTGATAGACCAGAGCGGGGCGGAAGCATACCAGGCAGGTACCGCCGGTGCGGCGCACGCTGGGATAGATGATTCCGTTCGAGCCGTTCTGGATCAATTCCGACGCCAGTAGCTGGGATCTGGCATAGCACTGAGGTATGGGCGCGGGCTCGAGATATGCGGCGAAGTCATGGGATTGCCTGGCGAGGAGGCTGTCGAACTCCGCGTGGAAGTCTGCGAGGTAGTCGTCGCAGGTGAAGACCTCTTCTTCGCTCCAGGAAACTTCTTCAAGTTCGCGGAGCTTGTGAAATGAGATTTCGGCGACGGAGGTTTCTCTTTCGAGGCCGGCGTACCAGGCTCCGCGCTCACTGGTGTTAAATCGGCCGCCGGTGGGCGATGCGTGGGTGAATGCGGCATTCACGATTGCCCAATAGCTAACGCCATAGACAAGTTCGTGAACACTGATTCCTGGCAGCAGGCCCTCGTCGGCCTGGAGACGGGTGTTGGTTGCGGCATCGAGCGAGACGAGGTCGTGGACAAAGTCTTCCTCGTCCTCTTCGGCCAGTTGGGTGAGGACGGTGCCCGAGAGTGAGTACCTGGATGGGATCAGACGATGGGTACCGGTGATGGAAAGTTCTTGGCGGGAAAGTTCCTGGCGGGCTGCCTTCATTGCCCGCCCCGGCGCGCGTCAAGCAGTTGCCGGACGTGCATCATGCCGGGGAGACCGAGCCGCAACATGTAGGCGAGAGGACTGTGACCACGAAAGATGGGGTTGGTGTTGGGGAGCGTGATCCAGGCGTTGGCCAGACGGTGGCTATAGAGAATGTTGAGGGCTTTGAAAATGCCCACCAGCAGGGAGACGCGGGTCAGGGTGTCCTGGTCGAGAGCGCGCGGGCTCTTTTTGAGGGAATAGAACGATCCGGTGGAGATGCCTCCGAGGAGTTGCCGCGCATCCTCGTCCCTGACACGCCACTTGGCGGCGATACGAAAGAAGCCTTTGATGGCCGAGGGGCTGAGCTGCTTGCGGGTAGCGGGGTCGGCGAGGTCCGGCGCGGCCTCGAAGTTATAGCCGGCGACTTGCGGAATCTGGACGGTAGCGGCCATGGGCAGGGAACTCCAATTCTGGAAGTATACTCCTCCAAATATAGAGAGGCAAATTTTTGTGGCCGGTTGGGCGGCGGGCAAATTCGCAGCGGGCCTTCGGGGCGCGCATTCGTCTTTTCCGCCTTCGATCCCGGGTTCCACCCCGGGCTATTTTCGACGGCCCCTCAAGGGGGCGGACGCGGGGCGGATGCGGCTCTGGCCGACTCGATGTGAGTGGGATAGACTTAAAGACGGTGCGACGAGGCAGATCGTATGCCGAATCGAGAAGCCAATCGTAGTCAGGATTTAGAGAATCAAATTTCAAAGAATGAGCCCGTAGCTCAGTTGGTAGAGCAACGCCCTTTTAAGGCGTGGGTCCTGGGTCCGAATCCCAGCGGGCTCACCACTCAAAACAGATAACTTATGGAGACCGAGTGGAAGACAATAAATGCCGCTGTGATACAAAAGTGATACTGGATTTTTCCAAGGGCCTTTCATGGAGTGCCCGGACATCGGTCGATCCGCACGACGCGAATGCACTACGCACTGATTTCGAGTCAGAAAACTGGGTTTTTGCATGTACCCGCGCCCTGCACGGAAACGAATAAAGTGTTTATTATCAGTATCTAAAATATGGAAGTCTCCTCGCATTTGTTCGCACAGAGATGCATAGGATTGTAAAACGAATAGCCACTCTGGGACATAACTGCCATGGAGACATGCGCAACTAAGAGTGCCGATAATACAGACGCGTACTGGCTATTTGCTGAAAGGGACGCCAAAGGTGAGGAGAGCTGTGTGAGGCGGTCGAATTTGCGCACCAATGATCCGGGGCGTTTTCCCCATCTCTTCCCAGACCCGAATCGCCGCGGGATTCATATAGAGCAGTCGTATCTGTTCGCGACACTCTCCCCGGAGACTATAGACGCTGATAGTCGTCAAGAGTCTCCTCTGCCCGGACCTGGCCAGGTACGGCCCCATGCTGACGGCCGGAGCATTTTCGACGTTCTGTACGTCATCCGCGCTTTGCGCGACAATCTGATAGTTCGGCGCTGGCAGTGTATTTTCCGCGATGCGTCTTTCCAGAAGATCGTTCGACGTGAGACCGGAGTCATATTGTGGAATGCTCATTCTGCGCCTTGCAGGGAAATCCAGTAGCACCGCCGCCAGCAAAACTTGCAACGGACCGGGCGGAGAAAGAATAGGGCGAGGAGGCCATCGTATGGTCGCGACTCGGCTGGTTTGAATTGACCGCACTTACAGAAAGGGCACCTTCGATGCATCCACAGCACCCTCGGTAGCCAACGCGGCCACGTCATCGTTTCAATGTTCATTGGAAACTTCCTTTCAACAGATGGCTGGCACTCATCAAAGCGCGGATCCGATTCCCGCGCGGGAGTTCGCGTCGAGCCACACGAGCAGACCACGAATGCTGCCGGTGGCCAGCGCTATGCAGGAGTCGGCTGCTCCGTAATACAGGTTGATCGTGTCGCCGTCCTCACCGATGGTCTGGCCGCAGGGAAACACGACGTCGCGCACATCTCCGGCGCGCTCGTATGGCGCTTCAGGACCGAACATCCACGAGTCTCCCCGCCGGAGGCAGAGCTCAGGGTGTTGAAGATCGAAAAGCGCCAGGCCAAGGCGGTAAATGCTTCCCGAGGCGGTTCGCCGGACTCCGTGATAGACCGTCAGCCAGCCTCTCGGCGTTTCGATTGGCGGAGAGCATAGCCCAATCTTGTTCGCATCCCACCATCCCCCGCGCCGTGCTTCCAGGATCACTTTGTGGCTGCCCCAGTGCTGCAAGTCGGGGGAATAGGAGATCCACATATGAGCACCGGTCGCGGTCATCGGCCGATGAATCAAGGCCCAGTTGTCATTGATTCTTCGCGGAAGCAGTGCGGCGTCCTTGTCTTCCGGCGGCATGATCACGCCGAATCGCTCAAAGCTGGTGAAGTCCTTTGTGAGCGCCAGAGATACTCCCGGGCCACCGCGCGCAAATGAAGTGTAGGCCACCGCATATTTCTCAAGTTCAGGGACGTAGGTGATGCGAGGATCTTCGATGCCCCAGATTTCTTCAGGGTACTCTTTGGGATTCGCCATCAGGGTCGGCTGGGCATCGACGCGCCATCCGTCGATTCCATTTTTAGAACGCGCCGCGCACAAGTGAGACAAGCCGCTCCGGTCTTCTACGCGACATAACAAAAGCGTGTCTCCGTCAGGCAGACGCACGGCACCGGCGTTGAAGACACTGTTCATGGCATAAGGCCAATTCAGGCGGCTAAGAATGGGGTTGCCGGAATAGCGCGCGAAGAGAGGAACATCAGCACAAGCTGCTGGCGTGGATTGCTCTGGAGCAATGGCATTTGAGAAAGGCGCTGGATGCATAAGTGAATTCAAAAGGGGATACTCATTTCTCTGTCTGTTTCTTCTGCGTGGGTTACTTTCACTCCTTGTATTTCGAGGAGCGCCATCAGGAACGAAAGTGTTGATTCTGCTCCCTGATTTTCATTGACGCGGTCGGGATGAAGTCCATCTTTACATCCGCCCGTAGTGGCATCGTAAAGCGATACCCGCAGATCGTTCTCGCCCAGAAACCACCGAAAGACGCAATTGGCTTCCTCTGTCCAGCGCTCGTCGTGCGTTAACCTGTATGCTTCAAGGCAGGCAGAAATCGTGGCGCTCGCTTCCACGGGTTGCTGATCGAAGCGGGGCTTTTCCGCCCCCTCGGCATAGCATCTGTTGGCGCCGACGGGCACAAAGATCGCAGCGTCACCGCAGTGCTGAATAGCCACCAGCCATTCGAGAGACTCTATTCCGGCCGCGATCATTGTCTTGTTATTGCTGCGCCTACCAGCCAAGATGAGCGCCTGCGGCAGCCTCGCATTCGCGTACGCGAGGCTTTTCTCGAACCAATGCCAGGTTTCGGAGCGGTTGCGCTTGTAAACATCAAGCAGACGATTCGCAAGCATGTTGCGAGCGCCTTGTATCGCCCTGTCACCGGGAAACCGGTCAAGATAAGCCTGCAAACCGAGAACACTGAATGCCCAAGCACGCGGACTGCTGAACGGCAGAACCGCAGGCACGGCGGCCTCGAACAATCGTCCTGCCGCTCCCCGCAATCCAGGATTTTGCGATTGCCCAAGTACCGACCCCAAGGCCCACAACGCGCGGCCATGGCTGTCTTCTGAGCCAATGTCTTCCAACCATTTGCGATCGTAGCCGAGAAAATTCCTGAACCGCCCGGTATCGGAGTGAAATGCGAGCCAGAGAAATGCTAAGTACCGGCGCGAGAGGTTCTGCTGTTCCTCCCGCTGCTCGATCCCGACACGTGCATCCAGAAGCGTAGAGACAATCAGCGCGCGCGCGTTGTCGTCGGTGGTGTAGCCTTCGCGTGTATTGGGCACCGAGAAGATTGCGTGTTGCAGAATGCCTGTGTCGTCCGTCATGGTGCGCAAATGGCCAGTATTCGGAGACGACAGGTGTTCCGTCGGGTCGATCAGGTTGACCGCAGCATCGTCCGGCTGGGCCGCCCTGGGTTGCAGTGAGCGCTCGAAGCGTGCCCGCTGAAAGGTCGCCATGTAGGCCCGCGCAGTCGTCGGCCAGGTTGTTCCACGGGAGTGCAGATAGGCACGCTTTCGCATCGCGTGGCGCTCCGCGTCGTTCTCCATTAATGCGACAACTGCTCCGGCGATAGCATCGGGATTGTCAAACGGGACAATTACGCCTCTCTTCTCTGCCAGCAGTTCCTTGGCGTGCCAGTAGGGCGTAGAGATAATCGCCTTGCCCGCTCCGAGCGCGATGGCCAGCGTACCTGACACGATCTGCGCCTCCTGCCGGTATGGAGTGATGTAAATATCAGCCGCGCCCACGTGCTCCACAAGCTCTTCAGCGCTCACGAAACGATTGTTTAAAATCAATTGCGACGAAACGCAGAGTTGCTCGGCCAGCGCCCGTAACTCTTCGCGGTAGCGTTCGCCCTCGCGCCGCCGGATATGGGGATGCGTTACTCCGGAGACGATATACACCACATTTGGATGCCGCGCCAGAATCGCCGGCAGCGCCCGAATTACGTTTTCAATTCCCTTGTTTGGCGATAGCAAGCCGAACGTAAGCAGAACAGACTTGCCTTCTGTACCGAACCGGTCTTTGAAATAGTTGGGGTCCATAAACGGCATGTCCGGCACACCGTGCGGAATCACGTCGATCTTTCCGCCGGGAACTGCATATACTTCGCGCAACAGTTCGGCAGCCAGTTCGCTCATCGCGATCAGACGATCGGAGAGCTGTGCGATCTCTTCGAGCACGATCCGTTGATTTGCATCGGGTTCGCGCAGAACGGTGTGCAGAGTAGTCACCAGCGGCATTTTCAATCTGCGCAGCAAGGCGAGAATATAGCGGCCCGCGGCGCCGCCGTAGATGCCGTACTCATGTTGCAGGCAGACCAGATCGTTGCTATTGAAGTTCAGAAAATCGGCGGCCCGCTCATAGGAGGCAATATCTTCTTGCGTCAATTCCAGCCGCACTTGCTCAGGGTAATCGTAGCTCGAATCGGGATCGTTAACGGGAATGGCGAAAAGACGTTTCTCTCCGTATTCGGCAGCAAGTGCGTTGCACAGGTCGGTCGTGAAAGTAGCGATGCCGCACTCCCGTGGCAGATAATTCCCGATAACAGCGATGCGCGTGGGCAAAGGCAGGCCGCTGGCCTTCAGTGCGACGTGCAAAGAAGCTGACTTATCAGCCCTTCCAGCATGTATCTCGGAACGTATCATTTCGGGGAAAGACATTCTGTCCTTTTCTCGGTCGTGATTCTGGCCGCGCTTTGATGCACTGCGCATTGAGTTTGCTGTTGTGTGGTGGACGCGGTTTAGAACCAACCTCTCCTGGGACGCTCAGATCGGCTTATCTTGCCTGAACGGGCAGGGGATGCTGCCCGGCAACAATATTCAGCGAGGCGTGCCGTTGAATCAGGAGCGTCTGTATTCTGACATTCGCGATTTGAAATCCCGGGTACTCCGTGATCTGAAGAAAATCAAGCTCCGCTGCGTTGAATCGCTTGGATACTCCCTTGAGCGCACGCAACAAGGCTTGGCGGATCGCCGCTTCTTCCGTTAACCCAACGCCCCTTCGGGAACAGGCATCCTGCAGCCACATGAAATGCCAGCCAGCCCGGCGGATCATGGTGTCGAAAACGAGCGCAGGGATTTCTTCAACAACCGACCACTTTTCGCTGATGGGCTGCAGGCACGGATCTAACCGTTCGGGCAGGATGCAATCGCTGCGCAGAAAGACAGAATGTAACTTCACGATTGAACGCTTTTGGATGTTGCCGGTGCCTGCGGGCCGAAGGATCCAATCAAAGAATCGCTCTGCGAATTGTCCTGCGCGAGGGGCGTACCAGAAGACGAATGCTCTGCAACGAAATCCCCAGCAAAACCCGATGGATCTGCTTTGACCGCATCCGGTTCAACAGCGGAAAAGCCGGTTGCATCTGGTTGGCTTTCGGGTGGGACCAATTGAATCCTTGAATGAAGTGGGGAACGCAGGTGATTCTTGACATCGCTTCTCTTAATGGCGCTCATGGTGGCTCCAGTCGTTCGGTTGCGTGCCTGAAAGACACTCGTCTGGAGCGAAACATGGAATGCTGAAGGCGAGAAGGGAAGAACAAACTCCTGCTTCAAGCATACGCTTACGAGAGGCTGCGTGCCGCCAATTCGATTGCATCACGCGCAAGTTGAGCAGAATGCCTGGTCTGAAGGTCGTGCCGGAGAACACCATTCAGAACCTCGAGCTGTAGGAGCCTCCCTCGGCTGCAACCCCAGTGCTCTCCATACCAGTAACATTGCATCGCAGATGCGCGTATCATGAACAAGTTGTGGCAAGCAAAAATCAGGGACCCCATGAGCAGCAAAGGGGAGAACCGATTCGACTCCATCGAAGCATCGCCATGGATGCGTCCCTTTGTGCCGCGGCATTTCCTGCGCAACGGCCATCTGCAGACCATTGCCGGCGTTCTAATGCCGCGCACAGATTCGCTGCCTGAGCCAGAGAGCCAACTCATCGAAGTGGAAGCCGCCACCGTCGCTCGCGGAGCGACTTTTGTGCTGTGCCACTGCCATTGGCAACCCGCCAAGGTCCGGAATAAACGACTGACCGTGGTCATTGTTCACGGGCTCGAGGGATCCTCCTTTTCCCCGTATGTGCGAGGGAACTCGGCGCGTGCCTGGAAAGCCGGCTGCAACGTCGTCCGCATGAATATGCGCAGCTGCGGCGCCGGCGAACAATTTTCTCCATCCATCTATCACGCAGGCCGCTCCGAAGACGTCGCTATCGTGATGGCCGAGTTGGCCCGCACGCACTTTATTCGCAGCTTCGCGCTGGTCGGCTATTCCATGGGAGGCAACCTGGTTCTCAAGCTGGCCGGCGAGTTGGACGGCGCGCCGCCGCCCTATCTCAAGGCCGTCGTCGGCGTCTCGCCGCTCATGGATCTGGTTGTCTCAGCCGCCGCATTGCACGAAC
>DASZAG010000204.1:0-7890 GCA_035945555.1 Acidobacteriaceae bacterium | reverse complement strand
CGTCTCAACGGCCCCACTAGTCCCACTAAGGTATTCACGCCGCTCGACTTCCTAATCGAAACGCCGGACGGCATCGATGCCACGGATTTTGAACTCGTCCATCTCCACCAAAAGAAGGACGCGCGCGAATATCGGCTTAAGACGGGCGGTGTCTTCCACTCATCCGGCGGAGCCGCGCGCGACGAGGTCACCTTCCAGCAGAAGAGAGTCGCTCGCGATACCTACGAGATCACCTTGCCTCCAAATCTGCCTCCGGGCGAGTACGCCTTCCTCCCGCCCGGCTACACCGGTTCTTCCACCCAGGGAACCCGTGGCAAGGCCTATACCTTCCATCTGACCGAATAAGCACCACCACCAGCGCCCGACCCAACGGGAGGGCCACTGCCGCTGGCGCCGAAGGCGCGTGTGCCCCTGCGGCGAGCGGTCCTTGAAATACGACAGTTTCAGTCCTATACTGTCAGTGGGAGACGTCCCGACCCATGCTGAGACTTACCAAGAAGGCCGATTACGGGCTGATGGCGCTGAAGTTTCTCGCCGAGCATCCCAATGAAGCTTCGCTCAGCGCCAAGGACATCGCCGAGGCTTATCACATCCCGCCGCAATTGCTCGCCAAGATCCTGCAATTGCTTGCTCGTGAGGGGCTTTTGCGCTCGCATGCGGGGATGAACGGCGGCTACACACTCGCCCGCAGTCCACGCAGCATCAGTGCTTTTGAGGTCATCCGCATTATTGATGGGCCGCTCTTCATTACCTCGTGCGTTACTGAGGCCGGAGTCTGCGACCTGACCAGCAGTTGCACCATCAAAGAACCACTGGCCCGCGTGAATGACACCATCAGCAAGGTGCTGAAGAAGATCAAAATCTCCGACCTGGTCGAAGCCGATCCTACGCATGGCCAGCCTCGGACCACTGTACAGGACCTGGTGACGATCCAAACCCAGGCCCAGAACGCCTGATATTGCAGGCGGCTTTTTGAGCAGGTTAAGACGCAGGAGCAAAGAGAATGAGTACCGCTATTGAAGTTGGAAACATTCCCGTACCGGCAGGAGTCCATCTGCCGATTTACATGGATAACCATGCGACCACGCCGCTCGATCCGCGCGTGCTGGAGGCCATGCTGCCCTACTTTACGGGAAAATTCGGCAACGCAGCCAGCCGCAACCACTCCTTTGGATGGGAAGCCGAAGCCGCTGTTGAGAAGGCCCGCGAGCAGGTCGCCAAGCTGATCGGCGCGACTGCCAAGGAGATCATCTTCACCTCCGGCGCCACCGAGTCGAACAACCTCGCCATCAAGGGCATTGCGGAGATGTACCGCGAGCGCGGCAACCACATCATCACTCAGGTCACTGAGCACAAAGCCGTGCTCGACACCTGCAAGCGCCTCGAGAAGTCCGGCTACCGCGTCACCTATCTGCCGGTGAAGGCCGATGGGCTCATCGACATCGAGGACCTGAAGCGTGCAATCGACGACAAGACCATCCTCGTGACCATCATGATCGCCAACAATGAAATTGGCGTGATCCAGCCGGTCGCGGAAATCGGCAAGCTCTGTCATGAGAAAGGCGTGCTCTTTCACTCCGATGGCGTGCAGGCTGTGGGCAAGGTTCCGGTGGACGTGAATGCGATGCAGATCGATGCGCTTTCTCTTTCCGGACACAAGATCTACGGCCCCAAGGGAGTCGGCGCGCTGTACGTTCGCCGCCGCAACCCCCGCGTGCAAATCTCGGAGCAGATCAACGGCGGAGGCCACGAGCGCGGCATGCGCAGCGGAACCCTCAATGTGCCGGGTATTGTCGGGCTTGGCAAGGCCTGCGAAATCTCCGGCGAAGAGATGAAGTCGGAAAGCGAGAGGCTGCTCAAGCTGCGTAGTCATCTCCAGAAGAAGCTTGAAGGCGCGCTCGACTACGTTCACGTCAATGGCTCAATGGAGCACCGTCTTCCCGGCAACCTGAACATGAGCTTCGTCTATGTTGAAGGCGAATCGTTGCTCATGGGTATCAACGACATAGCGGTTTCCAGCGGATCGGCCTGCACCTCCGCGACGCTCGAACCATCTTATGTATTGAAGGCCCTCGGACTTGGTGACGACGTGGCCCACAGCTCCATCCGGTTTGGGCTGGGCCGCTTTAATACCGAGCCCGAAGTCGATTACGTGGCCGACAAGCTCATCGACGTGGTGCAGAAACTGCGCGAGCTTTCGCCGCTCTACGAAATGGTGAAGGAAGGCATCGACATCACCAAGATCGAGTGGCAGGCGCACTAAGATTGAAGTAGCTGAGGCAACAAGTATGTTCGAAGAGCTGGAGAGAGGTTGGACTGAGGGCGAGAGGACAGCGCTGGGCAAAGCGATTTTTGCCCTGAGTATCTTGATGCTAGCCTTTCTGCTATTTGTGGGGATTTTCGAGCCACGAATGATCGAACACGGTTTTTTTGATGTGATTCTTGGGTTGGGTTTGTTTGCTTTAGCCGCTGGAATGTTGTTGAAGCAGAGTAGAGCGAAGTGGCACGGCTCAAACTAACCAGGTATCGGAGCAGGTTTAAGTTTAAGAGGAGAAACAAATGGCATACAGCGATAAGGTCATCGATCACTACAACAATCCGCGTAACGTAGGCCAGCTCGACAAAGCCAGCACGGAGGTAGGCACTGGTCTGGTCGGCGCGCCGGAATGCGGCGACGTCATGCGTCTGCAGATCAAGGTGAACCCGGACACGCAGGTCATTGAAGAGGCAAAGTTCAAGACCTTCGGCTGCGGCTCGGCCATTGCGTCGTCATCGCTCGCGACCGAGTGGGTTAAGGGCAAGACTGTCGACGAAGCTCTCTCAATCAAAAACACCGACATCGTGAAGGAGCTGTCGCTTCCTCCGGTGAAGATCCACTGCTCGGTGCTGGCTGAGGACGCTATCCGCGCCGCAATTGGCGACTGGAAGAAGAAGAACGGCGTCGCCGAAAAGGCTGAAGCGGCCGTTGCCGCCAAGTAAAGATCGGGTGCCCCACGTCTCGCCCTTGAGACGTGGGAGACTTCCGTGTCAGAGCGCAGCGACCAAATGAGCGAACTTAACGTCCTTAATTCGCAGAAGGGAATCCAGGTCACGGACCGCGCCGTCAAGCGCATTCGTGTGGCCATGGCGAAGGAGGGCATTTCGCCCACCGAAGGCGGCCTCCGCCTCGGCGTGCAGGGCGGAGGCTGCTCGGGACTCTCTTACAACATCAAGTTCGACTCGCAGCCCCGCGAGCGCGACCGCGTCTTCAACTTTGAGGATGTGCGCGTCTTCGTCGATCCGAAATCCTTCCTTTACTTAAGCGGTATGACCCTCGACTACGAAGAGACGGTCATCCGCCAGGGCTTCAATTTCATCAATCCCAACTCCAGCAAGTCCTGCGGCTGCGGCACTTCGTTTTCGGCGTAGCTGCCCACGATTCTGGAATACTCCATTCTCCACGTATCAGAAGTTTCAGACTGTGGCGCTCTCATGCCCCCGAATGTCGTCCACGACAGGGATTCCGGCGAGGAGCAGCAGAACGACGGCTAGCGGCACTGCGAACATGAACCCAACATGCCTGAAACCGAGCGCGCCGGTGACTCCGCCGGCAAAAAAGAGCGCGATCAGGGAAGTGAGCAGACGCAGGGAATCCAGTTCCGATTCCACGGCCGGGTCGGCGGTCTTCCAACCCATCGATACGATTCTGCCCATCGCAATTCCGACATCCGTCACCATGCCGGTGAGGTGGGTGGTACGGATCACCGCGTCGGAGAGCTTTGTAATGAGCGCATTTTGCAGGCCCATCGCAAAGCATAAGACCAGTACCGTGACAATGACAGCGCCGTCCCCAGAGAAATCCTTACCGCTATAGCCGAAGAAGATCAGGAGCGCGGCTTCCGCGATCAAGGGCATTGCAAAGGCGCAATGAAGCTCGCGCATTCTGGCCCAACGGACAAACAAGGTGGTAATAAACGATCCCAGAAAGAACGCCAGAACAGAGACTGCCCCGATCAGCACAAGCCAGTGGCTGCCTTGGGCAAAGGCCAACGCCAGCGATGAAATCACGCCCGACATGTGGGACGTGTAGTGGCGGACAGCGAAAAACCCTCCGGCGTCAGTGGCTCCCGCAATAAATGCCAGATAGCGGGCGAGGTGACGATTGGAAGCTTCCGAGCGTTTTCTGCCGGCTAACCGGCGCAGATAGAACAACGGCATATCTCAATCAGGTATTACAAGGTCGCAGAGGTTTGTGGCATTCAGGCAGTCGCCAGAGCGGCAGCGCGGGCCGGGGCTTTGGTGCGGGACTTTTTCTCGGCGGCGATGGTAGTGAGTGCCCAGGCGGAGCGGTCTTTCAGCAGGCGCGAGACCAGCGCGGTGTGCATGGCGTGTCCGGCGCGCTCGGCGACTACGTGGCCGAGAATGTGGTGTCCTGCAAGCGCTAGATCACCGATAAGGTCCAGCACTTTGTGGCGGACGAACTCATCGTCATAACGCAGCGGGCCATTGAGTACGCGCTGGCGGTTGAGGATAATCGCGCTCTGCTCGGACACGCCGCGGATGAGGCCCATGTTGCGCAGCATCGCTTCATCTTCCTTGAAGCCGAAGGTGCGCGCAGGGGCAATTTGCGCGGCGTAATCGCGCGTGGCCAGGTCGACGACAAAGCCCTGCTGCCCAATTGGAGTGGGGAAGGCGATCTTGTAGGAGACGCTGTAGCCCTCACCGGGATAGACGCCGATGAACTTGTCGCCCTCGCGGACTTCCATGCTTTTGAGGATGCGGAGATACTCGCGATGGCGGCGCTGCGCCTTCAGGCCGACGGAGCGGAACGCGTCTACATAGGGCAGCGCGCTGCCGTCCAGAATGGGTAACTCCAGATTATCGATTTCGACGATGACGTTATCAACGCCCATGCCAATCAGAGCGGAGAGCAGATGCTCGGTTGTCTGGATGAGCACGCCTTTGCGCATCAGGCTGGTGGCGTAGCTGACCTTGGCCACATTGCGGCCGATGGCGGGTATCTCAAAATTGTCGAGGTCGGTTCGCCGGAAGATGACGCCGCATCCGGCGGGCGCGGGCAGCAGGCGCATGGAAACCGGAACGCCGCTGTGAAGCCCGATCCCGGAGAAACTTACGGGCTCGGCAATGGTATGTTCCTGGTGTGAAGATTCGGTCAAACGCTCAGTTCCTAACGTCACGAAGGCATAGACTACATCTTTAAGGCAGAAGTTTCGGTGTGGCAGAAATGCCACAGTTCCGGGATGAATCGACACAGAGACATTCGTTTGGAGCTGGAGGTGGAGAGTTCGATAATGCAAGAAAATACAATAAGTTACAACGCGGCAAATCTTTTCAGGAGCGCGAAAAGCCGGGAAAAAAGTCTGGTGCAACTGCTTCAAACTCTTGTCGAAGTTGAGTCCCCCAGCGACGACAAAGCGGCCGTAGACCGCTGTCTTGAACTCGTGGCGGATGCCGCAGCCGGGGTTGGCGGGAAACTCCGCCGCCATCGGCGACGGGATGCGGGAGACATTCTGGAGGTGAAATTTGCCCCGGTGGGACGCAATCGTCGTGGCGAGAAGCTGATTCTGCTGCTTGGACATCTGGACACGGTTTGGCCGATGGGCACGTTGAAGGAGATGCCCTTCCGACTCGCGCAGGGTCGCGCCTGGGGTCCGGGCGTATATGACATGAAGGCCGGAGTGGCGATGGCGCTCACAGCGCTGGAACTTCTGCAGGCGGAAGGATTATTGAGTCGGCCCGTGACGCTGCTCCTGGTGGGCGATGAGGAAACCGGCAGCCACGCTTCACGAGAGCTTACCGAGAAAACGGCGCAGCAATGCGAGCGCGTCTATGTGCTGGAGCCGGCGCAGGGACTTGAAGGTGCATATAAGACGGCGCGCAAAGGTGTGGCCAATTACAGCGTTCAGGTAGAAGGGGTAGCAGCGCACAGCGGGGTGAACTTTGAAAAGGGGCACTCCGCGATTTCTGAGTTGGCGCGGCAGGTGGGAGTCATCGAATCGTTTACTGATTTGGCACGGGGCATCACAGTAAATGTTGGAACCATTCAGGGGGGAACGCGGTCTAACGTGGTGTCGGCGCATGCGTCGGCGGAAGTGGACGTTCGGATCGCGCGCGCGGCGGACTTTTCGCGCCTGGATCGGAAGCTTAGCGGATTGCGTGTGCAGGATAAGAAGTGCGTCATGAAAATCGAGGGCGGTTTGAACCGGCCTCCGATGGAGCGCACAAAGGCGACGGCGGCGCTTTACGGTCGGGCGGCGGAGATCGCGGCGCAAATGGGCTTCACGCTGGGCGAGGCGGCAACGGGCGGCGGTTCAGACGGGAACTTTACTTCGGCGATGGGGATTCCCACGCTGGACGGGATGGGCGCGGTGGGTGAAGGAGCGCACGCACGGAACGAGTCGGTGATTCTGCGGGAGCTCGCTCCCAGAACCGCACTGCTTGCGGCAATGTTGTGCGAGCGATGAGTTGGTTGGGAGTTTGAGGAGGCGCAATGCTGAGGGTCATTGAGTTCGGCCTGCTGGGTGTGTCGCTGGTGGTCATCATCGGGCTGATTGTGAGCGGAATGCGCGACCACTCCAATAGCTCCGGTACGCATTCCTCCACAGCCCATGATGACCAGCATGGCAAGACGATGTAGCAAATTTCAGGGATGCGTCGGATGCTGCCCGTAATATCTCCATTGCGATTGGTAATCCGGCGACAGCTTGAGATTTTCGAGATCGACGCGCAGAATCTCCACCGGCATTGGTCCCTCATGCAGAACCGCATCGGCGAATTGCTTGTCGGTCATCTTTCCTGAGCCAACCAACTCCTTGTGCAGCTCGCGGAACTGAAGCGCACCCATTAGATAAGCGCACTGGTAAAGCGGCCCCACGGAACCGTTGAAGCTGCGGCGGACCTCCGCTGTAGCGTTGTCCACGTCCCAGCCCACGTTGTCCATCAGATATTTCACGCACTGCTGCGGCGTCCATCTGCCAAGTTGGAAATTCATGGTGAAGATCACGCGCGCGGAGCGGTGCATGCGCCACATGAGCGCGCCCACACGCTCGGCCGGCGTCGCATCAAAGCCCTTCTGGTAATAAAGCATCTCCCACCAGAAGGCATTGCCCTCTACCCAGAATGGAGTCTCAAAGGCGCGGCGATAGGGGCGGTAGCGGGACATCATGTAGAACTGCAGAAAGTGCCCGGGAATCATTTCGTGAAACGCGGTGGCGTGCGACAGCGGAGTGCTGTTGCCGCGCATGCTCATCTCGCGCTGGTCGTAGGTCATGGTGTCGGTGGGGTAGGAGACGCTGATTTCGTTGCCGCCGGTGAAGAACGGATTCACGAGCTGCCGCTCCGGCGTCATCATGATCATGCGCCAGGTCTCCTCGGCGAGCGGAGGAATCGTGACCAGGTCATTCTTCTTCGCGAAGTCTATGCCTTCGTCCACCAGATTCTTAATCACCTGCGGTTGCTCACCCGGAGGAACGTGCATCTCCTTCACTTTTTCAACCGCCGCGTGCCAGTTGTCGCCGTAGCCCATTTCACGTGAAGACTGGAGCATCTGCTTCAAGCACCAGTCGTACTCGGTCTGCGCAATGGCAATCAGTTCTTCCGGCGTGTAGGGGATCATGTTGTCGGCCAGCTCGTGCATCAGAGCCTCGCGGCCAACTGGATCGCCAATGATTGTGGTCTTGTCATCGGGCTTGATGCCGACGAGCCTGGTCTTAAGAAACGCCACGTATCCCGTGAGCGCCTTGTTTGCATTCTGGTAGGGAAGAGCAGCCCACCAGGTAAAGATCGGGTCGTAGCCGTTATATTCGTCAAACCAGTTGTGCAGATTTCCCTGCAGCTCGAGCGTCGCCAGCACAGCGCGACGCGCTACAAGGCGGTCAAACTTCGGCGCGT
>DASZAG010000203.1:0-22120 GCA_035945555.1 Acidobacteriaceae bacterium | reverse complement strand
GTTACAAGCTGGGCTATTACCAGTGCGCTCAACTTGGGGCGACCTGCATTTACTGGAACGGCAGCCAGGATACGATTTTTCGCACAAACGATACAAACGGCACGGGCCTGGACCTGGAGAACGGAGGCAGGCTCGACGGATATCAGGGATTTGCCGCATATAACAACACTACGTCGGCAACTTCGTCGTCAAACGTGAACTCGCCCGCTATGTTGTCGGTTGGTGAGATTTGGAATGGGTCGGCAAGCGCGCTGGATGTAGTGCAATGCGACCTCGAATATGGCGCGGGCACAAATCCGGCGGTGAATTACAACTGCGCGCACACGGGATCAACAGGGCCGTTCTCGTGGACATTCCCTTCAGGAGCAACGATGGCGCTCCCATCCGTCGCGCAATCCTCCACAAACACCTTCGCCGGAACATGCACCATGTCTTCCTCAACCTCTTGTACCTTTGCCGTTGCGCACAACTACACGACACCTATATGTATCGCTACGGTGCAGGGAAGTTCTCCGATTGCCGGAGCTTGCAGCGTCTCCGGAACAACAGTGACCATTACAGCGGAGTCATCCAACTCAGCCACATGGGGTGCGATGGTCGTAGGGAACCCGAACTGAAGCAAAATTTACCCGAGAGGGCGTGATTCACCAAAGCATGTCGGCGCGAATCATGGCACGACTCTCCCGCGAAATCTGCTTTATTCTATAGACGCGATGAACTCCACCCACTCCCAGCCTAAGATTCAGCTCACCAAGGCATCTGACTACCGCGAGAGCTACGCCAACAGCGTCCAGGTGCGCGTGAGCGTTTGGGATTTCTTCCTCACCTTCGGTCTGGCCCATCAGGAATCGCCCGAACAGGTCACCATCGAAAACAACCAGGGTGTCTATCTAAGTCCGCAGCAGGCCAAGGCCCTCTGGAACATGCTCGGCCAGAATCTCGCCCAATATGAGCAAGCGTTCGGAACCATAACGATTGACCCACAGAGCCCGCCCATGCCCGTCCCCATCCCAAACGGTCCCGTGCACTAGGGCGGCATGCCGAGCCTCAAACAGCGCGACGCGCTCAAATCGCTTCACCTAGCCGTCCCCGGCTGGAAGCCTCCTGTTTACGCTGTCTTCCTTCTTGCCTTTGCCGCCGTTTATGCCGCGCATTGGCCGTTGCTGCATCTTCCTTATTATTGGGACGAAGCCGGTTACTACATTCCGGCGGCCTTCGACTTCTTCCGCAGCGGCTCGCTGATTCCCTTCTCGACGCTTTCGAACGCGCACCCTCCGCTTCCGTCCATTTACCTCGCCGCCTTCTGGAAGGTCTTTGGCTATTCTCCTTTTGTCACACGGTCCGCAATGTGCGCCATGGCTGCGCTCGCGCTCACCGCTGTCTGGCGCATCGCGTTGATTGTTTCCGTGAATATCCGCGTTGCACTCGCCACGCTTTTGCTCACCGCGGTCTATCCCGTTTTCTTTGCGCAAAGCTCGCTCGCGCATGCCGATCTCTTCGCAGCTGCTGCCACTCTCTGGGCGCTGGCTTTTTATCTAAATCGCCGCACCTGGCCGGCTGTCGTCTGCTTTGCATTGGCGGCGCTTTCCAAGGAGACGGCCATCATCACGCCGCTGGCCCTTGCTGGCTGGCAGCTCTGGATCGCGCTCCGCACCCGATCCTCAAAGCCAGCCCGCGTCGCCGCTGCTCTTGCGATTCCCGTCGTGCCGCTTGCCCTGTGGTACCTCTACTATTGGCATCGCACCGGCTTCATCTTCGGAAACCCCTACTACCTTCGCTATAACGCGACCGCCACCCTCACGCCCCTTCGATTCCTCGTCGCGCTTTGGCACCGTACCAACCAGCTCGCGCTTCACATGGACATGTTTGTGCCGGTGCTGCTGGCGGTTGCATGCCTGCTTCTCGACCGCGTGACTCAAAACGAAGTCGCTGCTCCCGATCGCGAACACCGTTCCCTGCTCCTCGTGGTCATCATCGCCAACGCCCTCTTCTTCTCAATCCTGGGAGGCGCGCTACTCACCCGCTATCTACTGCCCGTCTATCCACTCATCCTGCTGCTGTGCGCACTCGCCTTCCGCGCCCGTCTCCGCCATTGGGCGTGGCTAGCCGCATTTTCCCTGCTCGCGTTCGTGGTGGCCCTGTTCGTCAATCCGCCTTACCGCTTCGCGCCTGAAGACAACCTCGCCTACGTCGACATGATCCATCTCCAGCAGGACGCGATCTCCCAAATCCTGGCCCGCTATCCGAACCAGACTGTCCTGACCGCCTGGCCTGCATCCGACGAGCTGACCAAACCCTACCTCGGCTACGTTTCCCAGCCGGTTCCCACAACAACGATCGACGACTTCTCTCTCCAGCAAATCCAGCATGCAGCCCAGGCTGACGATTCCTATACGGTTGCGCTTATCTTCTCCACCAAGTACGCCCCCAGCTGGAGCATCACATTTGGTCGCTTCAATCAACGCATGGACGCCCGATATTTCGACTTCCATCGCGACCTCGACCCGGTAATCGTTGCCCGCCTGCTGGGCGGCCAGGTCGTCTGGAACGAGCACCGCAAGGGCCAATGGGCGGCCGTGTTGCACTTTGATCGTCCGCCCCAATCCAGGCTCGCACTCACCAGCCCCACGCAGCCGTTCCGCTCTTATAATCCTTAACGTGCGGTATATCTCCCGATCCCGGCGTTCGCTCGCGGCCTTAATCTCCGCCCTGTTTGTCTTTCTTCTCGTCGACGCGCGCGCACAGCAGGCGCCCCCGCCGCTAACGGCCACTCAGGCCCACGGACAACTTCTGCTCGTTCTGCCATTTGAAAACCGCACCGGGAAACCCAACATGGACTGGATCGGCGAAGGCGCGGCCGACATTTTCAATCGCCGTCTCGATTCCGCCGGCTTCCTCACGGTGAGCCACGAAGATCGCCTTTACGCACTGGACCGCATGGGCCTGCCCGCGAGCTTCCGCCCATCGCGCGCTACTACCGTCCGCATTGCGCAACTGCTTGACGCGGACGTCGTCATCGTCGGGTCCTATACGCTCGCCGACGACCAGCTCACCGCCAGCGCGCAGCTCCTGGACATGCACAAGCTCACGCTGAGCAAGCCCATCCAGCAGACCGGCGCGCTCAAAGATCTCCTCGATACGCTCAACGGTCTCGCCTGGAGCGCTGCCAGCCAGCTTGACCCCTCCTACTCCGTGGCCGAACAAACCTTTCTCGCTGCCGACGCTTCACTTCGCCCCGGCGCATTTGAAAGCTACATTCGCGGCATAACTGCTGAGTCGCCCTCCGCCCGCATTACCGATCTCCGCGAGGCGGTGCGCATCAGCCCCGGATTCAACCCCGCTCGCATGGAGCTGGGCAAAGCCTACTTCGCCAACCAGGACTACGACCTCGCTGCCACCACTTTTGGCGAACTGCCTCGTGACGACCCCAACGCGCTCCAAGCTGACTTCGACCGCGGACTCGCGCTCTTCTACACTGCGCATTACTCGCAGGCCGAGGATGCATTCGCATTCGTCGCCGCGCAGCTCCCGTTGCCAGAAGTCGTAAACAACGAGGGCGTTGCCGCGAGCCGCAGCAGCCATGACGGTAGTGCATTTTTCCAGCAGGCCATAGCGTCTGACCCGCGCGACGCCGACTACCATTTCAACCTCGCGCTCGCCCTCCGCAAAAAGAACGACCTGGCCGGAGCCACGCGCGAAATTGACGCCGCGCTGAAGCTCCATCCGCAGGACGCTGAGGCTCAGGCCTTTTCCGCCTCCCTTAGAGATCCAGCGCCCGCTGCAACCGCGAGCAACACCGCCGCGCCTGACGATTCCCTGCCTCTTGAACGCATCAAGCGAAGCTACAACGAGACTGAATTCCGCCAGGCCGCGTTCGAAATCGAACAGCTGCAGGAAGCCCGGCTCGCGCAGCTTCCCCCGAGCCAGCGCGCCAACAAGCTCGTATCTGAAGGCGACCGCTACCTCCATCGCGGCCTCATTCTTGAAGCCGAACGCCAATACCAGGCCGCCCTCGTCGCCAATCCATCTTCCGCGCCTGCACATGCCGGACTCGCCGAAGTCCGCGAACATAGCGAGGACCTCAAGGCGGCGCGCTCCGAGGCTCAGCAGTCGATCAGCCTTGCTCCCAATGTCCCGGCGTATCTGGTCCTTGCCCGCCTCGACCTTAGGTCGAATCAGCTCTCCGCAGCCGCCGCCGAAGTTAACGACGCGCTGCGAATCGCACCCTCGGACGCCAGCGCCTTAAATTTGAAACAGACGCTCCAAGCTAAGGGGCAATTCCAATGAGACCACGAACTGCAATTTCGATAAGGCGCATCTTCCGGTGCCTCTCCTCGACCTGCCTCATCACCTTTGCTGCAGCTGTCTTCGCACAAAATTCATCCGCGCCGCCTGAAGTCGTCATCCTGCATCTCGATGACACCATTCAGCCCGTGAGCGAACAGTACCTCGAACGCGGAATAGCCCAGGCTGCGCACGACCACGCCGCTGCGCTGCTCGTAGACCTTAATACGCCCGGCGGCCTGCTCACTTCCACGCGCACAATGGTCAGCAAAATTCTTGCTTCTCCGGTTCCGGTCATCGTTTTCGTGGCCCCGTCCGGCAGTCGGGCAGGCTCCGCGGGGTTCTTCCTGCTTGAGGCCGCCGACATTGCCGCCATGGCCCCCGGAACCAATGCCGGAGCTTCCCACCCTGTAATTGAGGGCGCAAAGCTCGGCCCCATCATGAAACAGAAACTCGAGAATGACACCACGGCCTTTCTGCGTTCCTACGTCGCGCGCCGCAAGCGCGATATCCAGGCCGCGCAGGAGGCGGTGCTCGATTCGAAGTCCTACACGGAACAGGAAGCCCAGCAGCTTCACCTTATAGACGTCATCGCCAAAAATGACCGCGATCTGCTGGACTCGCTCGATGGACGCGCCATCACCCGCTTCGACGGCGCCACGGCCACGCTCCATACCCGCAACGCAACGCTCGTTTATGCCGAACCCACGCTGCGCGAGCGCATCCTCGACCGGATGATGGACCCCGATCTCGCCGTCATTATCCTCGTTCTCGGCGGCCTGCTCATCTACCTGGAATTTCACGTACCCGGAACCATCGTCCCCGGCGCGGTCGGAACTCTGCTCGTGCTCGTCGCGCTGTTCGCGCTCAATCTGCTGCCCGTCAACTACGTCGCAGCCGTGCTCATTGTCGCGGCCTTCATCCTCATGGCATTGGAGGCCAAGTTTCCCAGCCATGGCATCCTCGCCATTTCCGGCATCGTAGCCCTGGTTTTCGGGACCCTCACCCTCGTCGAAGGCCCTATCCCCCAGCTCCGTGTCCACGTCGCAACCGCTCTCGCCTGCGGCATCGGCTTCGGACTCATCACCGCATTCCTCGTCCGCATAGCCGTCAGGGCGCAGCATAACAAGCTGCTCAACGGCCCTGAGTCACTTCTGGGAGCCATCGGACGGGTCCAGCAGCCGCTCGCGCCCAGCGGGCAAATCCTCATCAACGGCGAACTCTGGCAAGCCCAATCCGACTCGCCTGTCCCCTCTGGAGATTCCGTTCGCGTCCGCGCAGTGCGCGGGCTCACGCTGTTAGTCGAGCGGATTCCGGCGCACACCCCCTCATCCAAATAGCAGCCGGAATATGCTCGCCGTAAGGTACAATCCATGCCGGGAGGGCTGCATCATCATGTATCCCGTATGGATCGTAATTGCGATCATCGTTCTGTACCTGCTCAATTGCATCAAGATCCTTCGCGAATATGAGCGCGGAGTCATTTTCCGCCTGGGTCGCGCCCTGCCGCAGGCCAAGGGCCCCGGCATCATCTTCGTCTTCCGCCCGCTCGACCAGATCGTCCGCATCTCTCTCCGCCAGGAAGTTCTTGAGGTTCCGCCGCAGGACGTGATTACCCGCGACAACGTCACCATCAAGGTGAACGCCGTCATCACTCTCAAGGTTCTCGATCCATCGCGCGCGGTTATCGAAGTCGCAAACTACGTTTACCAGACCTCGCAATTTGCCCAGACCACGCTTCGTTCGGTCCTGGGCGAAGTCGAACTCGACGGCCTGCTCTCACATCGCGACGCGCTCAACCAGCGGATACAGTCGATCATTGACTTGCGCACGGAGCCCTGGGGCGTCAAGGTCGTCAGCGTTGAAGTGAAGCAGGTCGATCTGCCCGAATCTATGCTTCGCGCCATGGCCAAACAGGCCGAGGCCGAGCGCGAAAAGCGCTCCAAGATCATCAATGCCGAGGGCGAATACGCCGCCGCGCAACGCCTGGTCGAAGCCGCGCAAATGCTCGCGCAGCAGCCACTCACCATGCAGCTCCGTTATCTCCAGACCCTCACCGACATCGGCACTGAAAAGAACACTACCGTCATCTTTCCGCTTCCCGTCGAGTTGATTTCGCTGCTCGGGAAGTTTGTTCCACCTGTCGCCGCCGCAACCGCCGCTCCCACCGAGCTGCCGAAAACGCCTGAATGAAAACCTACGACGAAGAGAAAGAGCTTCACGATTCCGAAACCGAAATCACACTTGGGATGACATCCCTTCTCGGGATTTTTTTCGGGCTTGCGCTCATTTGCGGTATCTTTTTTGGATTCGGCTATTCTGTCGGTCGCGGCAACGCGGCGCCCAAGCCAGCTCTCCCGGCTGCCGCCACACCGCAACCAGCCGTCGACGATCAGCAGTCGCCCAGTTCCACGCCCTCCGCAATCACGACCGTAGTAGAGGGTGCCCCGTCAGGCTCAAGCGCCGACAGCCACGCTGGCAAGCCCTCTGCGGAGTCTGCCGCAGTCGTTGCGCAGCCCTCCGCGCCCGCACAGGGAGCAATCGTTCCCGCCGTCCAGACTGTTCCCGCGGGCACTTCACCCGTCACAGCGACCGCCACGCCAATCGCTAATGCCGCAGCCGGGCCAGCCAGCATCATGGTGCAAATCGCCGCCGTCTCTCGCCCTGACGATGCGAATGCTCTCGTCGCCGCTCTCCGAAAGCTCGGTTATAGTGCTTCCGCACGCGCTGAAACGGGAGACAGCCTGCTCCACGTGCAGATTGGTCCCTTCGCAACCCGCGACGAAGCCCAGGCCATGCGCGCCCGTCTCCTGAGCGACGGCTATAACGCCATCCTTAAATGAAATAATGTGCGCGCAAGCACGCGCCCTCAGGCACAACTTATACTCTCTGCAAAGCCATCTAACGGGAAGACCTGAATGGCCGACGAGAAGCCTCAATCTGGCTCCCACAAAGCATGGACAGACCGCATCCGCGCACTTCGCAACGTGCCTGCGGTGCTCCGGATCCTTTGGGAATCCGGCCCCGCCGTAGTCACCTGGGGGCTGATCCTTCGTGCCCTTCTCGCCTTCATGCCCTGGGCCATCGCCAAGGTTGCCGCATGGATCCTCGGCGGGGTGGGAAAAGTTCTCAACCATCAGGCCGTCCCCAATCACTTCTGGCAGATGGTCGGCCTCGAAGTGCTTCTCGCCATCATCACCGGCGGGCTGGCGCGCTTTGTCGACTACACCGATAATCTGCTCTCCGACCGCTACACGCATCACGTCAGCATCAGCGTCATGCGCCAGGCCGCGCAGCTCGACCTCACCACTTATGAAGACCCCCTCTTCTATGACCGCCTTGAGCGCGCCCGTGTGCAGGCCACCGACCGCCTCGCCATGATCCAGGCCATGGGCCGGCTCTTTCAGCAGGCCATCACCACCCTCGTCTTCACCGCAACGCTCATTTATTACTCTCCCTGGCTGTTCCTGCTGCTCTGCCTGGGCGTGCTCCCATCATTCTTTGGAGAAACCCACTTCGCCTTCCTGGGATACGCCAAGAATTTCAAGCAGACACCGGCCAAGCGCCAAATGGATTACCTCCGCCAGGTCGGCGGCAGCAAGGAAGCCGCAAAGGAACTCAAGCTCTTTAACCTCAGCGGCTATCTCACCGAGCGCTTCACACGCCTTTCGCAGCAAATCTACGAGGAAAACGTCGCGCTTTCCCGCAAAAAGCTTATCTGGGGCGGGCTGCTTTCCATCACCGGAACCCTCGGCTATTACGGCTCCTATGTATGGGTAATCTGGGGGACCGTGCACGGCAAGTACGACTTGGCAACCTATGGATTCATCACTGCAGCCATCGTGCAGGCGCAATCCAACCTCCAACAGGCTTTCTCCACCGCGACGGGCATTGCCGATCAGGCGCTTTTCCTCACGGACCTCATCGCATTCTTCGAGATGAAGCCGACGGTGCAGTCCAAACCCAACGCCCTGTCGGCGCCGCGTCCCATCGTCAAAGGATTCGAGTTCCGCGATGTTTCCTTCGCCTATCCCGGAACCACACGCCGCGTGCTCAAGAACTTTAATTTCACGCTCAGCCCCGGCGAACGCATTGCGCTCATCGGCGAAAACGGACAAGGCAAGACCACCGTCGTAAAACTCATCACGCGCCTCTACGATCCCACTGAGGGACAAATCCTTCTCGACGGCATCGATCTGCGCGAATACAACCTTGAAGACCTGCACCAGGAAATTGGTGTTATCTTTCAGGACTTCATGCGCTACGAAATGACGGCCCGTGAAAACATCGCGATCGGTCGCGTCGAGCTACCGCACACAGAGGAGGAAATTGAGCGAGCTGCCGAAAAAAGCCTCGCCCTCGGCGTAATTGAAAAAATGAGCAACCGCTATGACCAGATGCTTGGCCGCCGGTTCGAAGGCGGAGTCGATCTCTCCGGCGGTGAATGGCAAAAAATAGCACTCGCCCGCGCTTACTTGCGTGACGCACAGCTACTCATCCTCGACGAGCCCACCGCCGCCCTCGACGCACGCAGCGAACTCGAAGTCTTCGAACGGTTCGCCGAGCTGACCGAGGGAAAAATGGCGCTGCTCATCTCACATCGTTTCTCCACTGTGCGCATGGCCGACCGCATCGTCGTGCTCGAAGGTGGGCGCCTCGTGGAAGAAGGCACACATCAGCAGCTCATGGCACTGGGCGGCCGCTACTCGGAGATGTTTGAAATGCAGGCCGCAAGCTACCGCTGAAATCGCTGATCAGGAATCCTATGTTTCAGGTCCCCACAATCGACCAGCCCCTCCTCGACCAGGCCGGCATTCGCGCCCACGAGCTTGATGCGCACGCGCAAGCCGCTTCCGCCAATTGGGCTGTCGCACATCGTCCGCACGGCCCAACTCCGTTTCCTGATCGCGTTGAGAAAGCCCGGGCGGCGCTCGATGCTCTTACTCCGCAGCTCAACACGCTTTCGCCCAACAGCCCAGCGCCTTTACTTGAGCTGCGAGAAAACCCTCGCCTGCTGCGCGAAGCTATCAACGAGATATCCTCCATACACCGCAAAGTTCTCGCGCTCCCTCGCATCAATGACGAGCCGCGCAACGCTGTCCTCGCCCGCGCCTATCTCGAAGGCGCCCGTTCCGTCTGGAACGGTTCAGCCCTTCGCATCTATGTCGAAGCCGTACAGCGCAAGGACCCGCTGGAACTTGAAGAGCTCTGGACGCTGCCTTCATTCCTGAAATTCGAGCTGCTCACCTCAATCATGATTCAGGCCGATGCAATGTTGCATGCGCCACACCCGCCTGATCCGGTTGCGGCAGCGCTCCTCTCCGCCCGCGCCCGGAGCCTCCGCGAACTCGGCCACGCCAACTGGATCTCGCTCATGGAGCCGCTGGTCGTCTTCGACGCCGTTCTCCGTCAAGACCCCGCCGGCGCCTATCCGCGCATGGACTTCGACAGCCGCGAGCAGTACCGTGAGCGCGTTGCCAAGCTTGCCCGCCGGTCCAATTGCTCTGAAACACAAGTCGCGTCCGCCGCTCTCGACCTCGCCCGCCTCGCGCAACAGGATAAGGTCGGCGACCCGCGCGTCTATCTGCGCCGCGCTCACATTGGCTATTACCTCGTCAATCGTGGACTGCCCGCGCTCGTCACTCGAATCGGTTACCGTCCACGGTTCTCTGATAGCGTCCGCAGGCTCGTGCGCCGAAACGCCGACGACTTCTACATCGGCGGCATCGAAATTCTCTCCGTCCTTCTCATCGCGGCAATCCTTCTGCCCATCATCCCCAACTACAGCATCATCGGCGGGCTTACGTTCGCCTTCATCCTTCTGCTGCTGCCAGCTACGCAGGCCGCGGTGGACCTTATTAACAACGCCATCACTTCGCTCTTCAAGCCATCCGCGCTGCCCAAGCTCGACTTCTCCAAGGGAATCCCCGCCGACTACACCACTCTCGTCACAGTACCCACGCTGCTGATGAATGAAAAGCAGGTGCGCGAACTCGTCGACGACCTGGAAATCCGCTTCCTCGCCAACCCCGATCCCAATCTGCACTTCGCGCTGCTCACTGACCTGCCCGACTCCGTATCGCGTCCGCGCGAAAACGATACTGACACGCTCGTTGACCTTGCCATCACACTCATCAACGACCTCAACCAGCGTTATCCCGCATCTCCAAAGCACGGCTCGTTCTTTCTTCTCCATCGCCATCGCATCTTCAACGCGCGCCAAGGTGTCTGGATGGGCTGGGAGCGCAAGCGCGGCAAGCTTCTCGACCTCAACAAATATCTTCGTGGCGAATTCGACGCATTCCCGGTCAAGACCGGCAATCTCTCAATCCTCCCTCGCGTTCAATACGTCATCACTCTCGACTCTGACACTCAACTTCCACGCGGTACTGCCGCGGCCATGGTCGGAGCCATGGCGCACCCGCTCAACCGCGCCGTCATCGATCCAGAACTTCGCATCGTTACCGCCGGATATGGCATCCTTCAGCCGCGCGTCGGCGTCAGCGTTCCCTCGGCGTCGCGCTCACGCCTTGCTGCGCTTTATTCCGGCCAAACCGGATTCGACATCTACACCCGCGCCGTCTCCGACGTGTATCAGGACCTTTACGGCGAAGGCAGCTTCACCGGCAAGGGCATCTACGAGGTCCATGCGCTCCACGCTGTCCTGAACCGGCGTTTCCCGCGCAACGCGCTGCTCAGCCATGACCTGATTGAAGGAGCCTACGCCCGCGCCGGCCTCGTCACTGATATCGAAGTCATCGACGATTATCCTTCGCACTACAGCGCCTACACGCGCCGCCAGCACCGCTGGGTGCGTGGCGACTGGCAAATTGCGCAGTGGCTCTTCGGACGTGTTCCGGACGAGTCGGGCCACTCTGTCCGCAATCCCATTTCCACCATTTCGCGCTGGAAAATCTTCGACAATCTCCGCCGCTCGCTCGTCGAGCCGCTCACCCTCATCCTGCTCGTCGCCGGATGGCTCGGCCTGCCCGGAGGCGCGCTCTACTGGACTCTCGTCACCATCTTCCTCATCCTCGCGCCCACCCTCGTGCAGTTGGTTTTCGGTGTGGGACGCACCATCTTTAGCGAGCAGGGCGGCAATATCCGCGAGGTCGTTGAGGACTTCGGCCAGGCCGTCTTCATCGCACTGCTACGCCTCGCCTTCCTTCCGCACCAAACCATGTTCTCGCTCGACGCGATCATTCGCTCGCTCATCCGGCGCTTCGTCACCGGCCAGCGACTGCTCGAATGGGAAACCGCCGCCCAGGTCGAGACCTCCAAGGGCAAACTCACTCCCGTCGATCGCTATCTTGCCGCAACTACCGCCTTCGCCATCGCCGTCGCCGTGGTCATTGCCGCAGCGCATTTGCGCTCTCTGCCCGTGGCCGCGCCCATTCTCATCCTCTGGGGATTCGCCAACGGCATCATCCTCTGGCTTAACCGCCCTCCACGCGAAGAACGCGAACAGCTCAACGCACGTGAATCCGCCTTCCTGCGTCGCCATTCGCTGCTCATCTGGCGCTTTTTCCACGAATACGGCGGCGCGCGCCACAACTATCTCATCCCCGACAACGTTGAGGAAGAGAATCTCTTTGAAGCGGCGCGCGTTTCGCCTACCAACTTCGGACTGCTGCTCAATGCGCGCCAGGCGGCCGTCAGACTTGGCTACCTGACTGTGCCGGAATTCTGCGACCTCACCCGGCACAGTTTTGAAGCCATGGATCGTCTGCCAAAATTTCGCGGCCATCTCTACAACTGGTATGACACACATACCTTCGAGCCGCTGCAGCCCGCCACCATCTCATCTGTGGACAGTGGCAACCTCGCCGCATCGCTCTACACCGTGCGCACCGGCACCGAGTCTCTGCTTAAAGCTCCGCTCGTTTCGCCGGCCCTCTTTCGTGGCCTTGAAACGCATTGGCAGATGCTAAAAGGCCGCGATGAATTCGCCGCTCTCGCGCAGCCCGCTTCCGACTTCAGCCAACACGAATGGATCACCTGGGCCCTCGACATTGCAAACACACCGGCATTCCAATCCATTCCCGATTACACGCAGCCTTCGTATGACGAAGCAGCGTGGTGGCTGCACGAAACCCGCACGCGCCTCCGCGCCATCGCGTCACTGCTCACGAACTACTCACCCTGGCTCCTGCCGGAATTCGCTCCCCTGCTTCAGGACCAGGAATTTGGCGATCTCGATCTGTTCCCCACGCTATCCAGCGCCGCTCGCTTCACGCAGCAGCTCGAACAGCTTCTTCCGGCCCAAAGCGCACTCGCAGATAAACTCCGCACTCAACTCCCCGCCGCGCGCGAGAAGCTGCAGCAACTCACCACCTGCGTTCGATCTTTATCCAATGAAGCCTTTCACAAGGCCGAATCCATGGAGTTCGCCTTCCTTGTCCAGCAAGACCGCCAGCTTCTCTCCATTGGGTACGAAGTCAACACCGGAATCCTTCATGCAGCCACCTATGACATGCTCGCTTCCGAAGCCCGCATCGCCGCTTTCATCGCTGTCTCTCGCGGCGAGCTCACACAGCAGAGCTGGTTCAAAATGGGCCGCGCTCACACCGCCGCATTCGGCTGCTTCATCCTGCTCTCATGGACCGGCACGATGTTCGAGTACCTTATGCCGGCGCTCTGGATGCGCTGCTATCCCGATACACTTATCGCGCGGTCGCTTAACTCTGCCGTTGCCATCCAGCGCCGCTTCACGCGCGCCATGGGCATTCCGTGGGGAATTTCAGAGTCGGGTTATGGAAAGAAAGATGATGCCGGACACTACCACTATCATGCCTTCGGCATTCCGCAAATCGCTCTCAAGTGGGACGCGGAAGCGGGTCCGGTCATCTCGCCCTATTCCACTTTTCTCGCTCTCAGCATTGATCCCGACGAAGCGCTCCGCAATCTGCATCGCATGGCCCGCGCCGGTTGGATCGGCGCATACGGCTTCTACGAATCTGCCGACTATTCCGAGTCCACGAAAAAGCCACTGCTCGCCCGCGAGTGGATGGCCCATCACCAGGGCATGTCGCTGCTCGCCATCCTGAATCAGCTCGAAAACAACGTCGTTCAGGAGTGGTTCCACGCCAACCTCCTCTTCCAGGCGAATGAGCAGCTGTTGCACGAAAAGCCAGTCCGCACCGCTGCACTGCGCGCCGAGCAAAAGAAAAGCGCCGCGAAAAAATAATTTGCGCGGCGCAATCTTTAAGATTTAATCGCTTGGCTTGTTACTTAACCGAATCCGAGTGTGCCATCAGCTCGCCCGGCATGCCCACATCCGGAACCAGCATGTCTTCTTTACGCATCACCAGATTCGTTGCATTCAGGCTCGCCAGCTCAAAACCATGGCCATGCGTAATTGCGTCCGTCGGGCAGGCCTCCACGCAATATCCGCAGAAAATACACCGGTTGTAATCGATGTTGTAGACCTTCGCGTAGCGTTCCGAGCTCGAGATGCGCTTCTCTTCAGTGTTGTCGGCGGCCTCAATATAAATGCAATTTGAAGGACACGCCGCCGCGCATAAGAAGCAGGCCACGCATTTTTCCAGGCCATTCTCGTCGCGCTGCAATACGTGCGCGCCGCGAAACCGCTCCTGCAACACCGCTCCGCGAGTCGGCCCCGGGCCATCGGGATAATTCTCCACCTCAGTCGGCTGGAACATCTCCCGGAAAGTAATGCTCATGCCCTTGCCTATGGCTGCGATATTGCGCACGATCGACATACTGTCAGTATAGCGTGACAACTCGCCAGCCAAAATTCACGCCTCAGTCACTCCCTCACGGCCCCACATCCTGCGGCAGACAAGGATTGTAACCAAGCGATGCCGGCGACACCGGAGTCGGCGGCGTTGGGGGCGTCGCCCACGGCTTGCCGGTGAAGTCGAAGAAGTCCAGCAGACTCGGCTGGGCCGCGTCGCGCGCGGTCAGGTGCGCTGACGATGAAATGAACCGGTTTTCAACAAACTTGATCACCGCTGTGTGGTCCATTGGAATATGCGACACGTAGTGCTTGCGCGTGAACGGCGAGATCACCATGTTCGGAACACGGAAGCCAAGCTGCGCTGCAAAACCAGACTGCGCCGCCGCATCCGTGCTCTTCGCGCCCGGATCGCCCGTTCCCAGGTCGCAGTGCAGCGTCGGCGTTCCTCCGCTCGGCACGCACGGCTTGTAGCTGTCCGCATTCACCGCGATTGAAGAAATATCCGGAATCGTGCCCAGCGAAGCGTCAGTGTACTTGTTCGATGAACCCGGAACTGGCGGAACATGATCATACGGGCCGCCGGCTTCGTCATAGCTGAAGAAGAAGATAGAACTGCTCCACGAAGGACTCGTCATCAACGCGTTCACAATCTTCGCCACTTCAGCTTGTCCGGTCAAAATCGACTGGCCGGAGCCCGGATGCTCATCATTCAGCCCCGAACCCGACTCGATAAACGCAAAACTCGGCAGAGTGTTGTTCTTCACGTCGGTGTAGTAGGTGCTTAATGGTGCAACATGGTTTGGATCAATGCAGAAGGAGTTCGAAGTATCACCCACCACCGAAGATGGCTTGGTGGTCCCGGTGCAGGCAGCTTTGCTCGGATTCGAATACACGAACTTATAAGAATAGGCGAGGGTCAGGAAGGTCGTGTCCGGCAAATTAGCGTTGCCGGTGCCGCACGGGTCGCTCGCAGTGCAATAGCCTTGCGTCACCGTATAGTAGATCTTCCACGAGACTCCAGCGTTCTGCAGTTCCTCAAAGATGTTGTTGATGCTGAGTTGCGGCAGGTGATCGTTTGTACCTGGATCGAACACCAGCCCCTGCGTAGTTCCGCCGGTGAACGTGGCAATGCGATTCGGAACGCTCTTCGATGACACAGGTGAGAACCATCGGTCCGATAGCGCAAATTGCGACGCCATGTAGTAGTAGTAGTTCAGGAAAGTCTGATCATAGTAGCCCATGGCGCGCTCGCCCGTAGTATCAGTGAACTGGCCCGAGCATGTATGTGATGCGTTGCAACTCTTCGCAAAACCTTCAGCATCATGCACGAACCCGTCCATGTTGATGGGGCGCGTTGGCGAGAAGTCCCAGCGGCTCACGTCGCCATAGCTTTCCAGCCAGGATGAAGAGTCATCGTCAATGCAGGTAGTGCGCGACTTATAGAGGTAGTACTTCGTTCCTTCATCGTCCGAGTTGTAGATGGTGCTCAGCCTGTCATCAATTCCATCAACGTTGTAGTCCTTACCATCAGATCCTATGTTCCAGCCATTGGTCTTGCGATAGGGATTCAACATTCCGAAGTAGTTGTCGAAGCTATGGTTCTCCTGCAGCATGAAGATGACATGCTTCACCGAGCTGAGTCCGCTGGATGATTCGACCGTAACGGTAGTTTGGGCCGATGCTTTGCCGTATGAGTTGCTGGCTTCGGCCGTATAGGTGGTTGTCGACGTTGGAGACACAGTAACGCTTCCACCCGTACCTGCCACCGTGTAGCTGGTGCCATTGGAGCCAGTTACTGTCACATTGCCCGTGACATTCGACGCGCTCACCGTCAGCGTGTCAGACGATCCGGACGTAATCGTTCCCGACTTGGCAGTGATCGAGAGTGTAGGAGCAGCACTCGCGGTAATTGTCAGGTTGATAGTGGTATAGGTCGCACCGCCGCAGTGGTCCCACTCCTCTACAACCGTATGCTCAGCGCCGGCCGCCATGCTGATCTCTACATTCAGCGACGCGCCATTCGCCACATAGATCAGCTTGTTATTTACGTAAACGCCCATCGAGGCCACGCCAGAGGAGCAGGTGCTGGTAGTTGCAGTGGCTACATAATGTACAGGTGAGCTAACTGTAGAACCGGGAGCTGGGCTCGAAACCGTTACAGTAGCAAAGGCTGGGGACGCAAACAACGCCAGGAGCAAGATCAAAGGGAAAGGCTTCACAGGGGAGTGCCTCAAGACATCTCTGTTGGGATACGTGAGACTTCGCTTTCAGGAAAATGCGATTCGTACCTTACCGCGCAGTTAGATGCTGGCAAATTGAAGAATAGTTGGAGCCAGAGCTCCCCGACGATGGATCTCCATCACCCCAAAAGAGATCGAGCGCAGCGTTATCCGTATCAGGGACGCTGCGCTCAACTTCTTATATCTTGATACGCACAACGGAGTTACAGACAGAATCTAGTGCCGCATGATCATCATCACCGCGAGCACAATCAGCAGCACCAGCAGGCCGCCCAATCCAATTCCAACCAGCTTGACCATCTTCATCGCCGACTGCACATTCTCAGTCAGTTCCTTTTGCGCTGCCTTCGACTCCACCGACTCCCGCACCCGGGTCAACTGCTCTTCCATCCGCTTCAAATGCGCAGCGTGGTCTTGAACAGTCGTTCGAATCTCATACTGGACCAGCCGCATTCCGGCAACATCCTGCTGCATTTCCGCCGACGCTCCCGGTGCCGCGCCGCCTTGAGGAGCGGCAGGCGGACCCACCTGGCCTCCCATTCCCGCTTCCAGCGCGGGAAGGGCGCGCGACAGCCACGGCAGTGCTGATCCCAGGCGGATCAACGTGCGCCATGACTGGCTCCAACCATCTGGCTTTGCCTTTTCAATCTCCTCTACTTCGTCAGGCCCCAGGTACGATCCGAAATATCCATGGTCCGCAGGCGGCTGCGGCTTGCCGAGGCCCTTCTCAACCTCGCCTCCCGCAATCTTTCCTTCAGCAGCCTTCGCGTCCGTTATATTTCCTTCCCCGATTTTTCCCTCAAGGATGCGCTGCTCCGAATCGTGCACTCCGCGACGCACACCCTCCCAATATCCTTCTTTCGCCCACACCTTCTCATCGGTGCGCGCCACAGGCTCGGCTACCGCGGGCTCTTCATAATGATCCGCATAAGTCCCACTCTCGTGGACAATCTCCGGCTCCGGCATCGCCTCGCCGCGCATCGTCGTCGTTTGCTCCGCGTCTATGACTTTGGCTTGGCTCACGACAGGCTCAGGGTCAGGATCAGCATACGCATACTCGACTGGTTCAGCATAAGCAACGGGAGCCACGTCGATCTGCGGCTCTGGCGCCACTTTCGTCGCCGGAGTCTCTATCAGTGGCGCCGGTGCCGGCTTCTCCGCAAATAACCCTGCCGCAAATGCAAATGGATCGTTCGCAACTGTCGGCTCTGCCGCCACAATCGGCTCGGGTGCAACCGCCCGTTCCGGTGCAATCGCGGCAATCGGCTCAGGCTCAACCGCTGCAACGGGCTCCGGCGCAAAGGCGGCAACTGGCTCGCGCTCAACCACTGCAAACGGATCCGATGCAAAGTTGGGAACAGATTTCGGTTCAACCACTGCAAATGGATCTGACGCAAAGTTCGCTACCGGCTCCGGTTCAGCAATCACTTCCGGCGCTGGAACCGACGCTATCTGCGCCGAATAATCTGGCAGTGGTATTGGCTCTGCTATCGGCTCGGGCGTGGGTTCCGGGGCCGTGGTTTGTTCCATCTCGTCAATCACCCACTGACGAGAAATATCCGCTGCTGTAATTTCTTTTTCTTCTGGAGCAAAAGTCTGGCCTGCGGTCTCGTGCGCAAAATGCGGCGCGGGCTCTCGACTAATATCGAAAACCGACGCCATTTGCCCCTGAGGCTGCACAACCGCAGCCGATCGCGTAATGATCAACGGCTCAGGTTTCAGCCGACGATCTTCAGGTACCCAGCAGACATCATCGGCCGTGATTGCATCTTTCGATTCCTCTACCGGAAGTGGCAACGGAATCACAGGGGCACCGCATAAATCCTCAGCCGTAAACAGGCCGGTCCACGCCTCGGGTGCCGAGCCATTCGTCTCCGCCGCTCCGTGGCCGTTCATCACCTTCGGCACCACCGGCGCGGTCATGTTGATCAACGGCTCCATCTTCGGTGCTCCCTGGGCCGGCGTGCGCAGGTGCTCCTCCTCCTGCTGCTTGCCGGAAATTACATGCATCAGCCAGTCCGTCACAGATTTCTGTGACGCGCTATCTAACGGTTCCGCTTCTTGGACTTCATCCTTCACTTGGGCCTGCACCTTGCTACCCTCCGCGCCTCAGCACAAATATATGGTAAGAAAGTCGTCAACGGAGCCGGAACCATCCGGACAAGCCGCGGGCGGAACAAACTTTGCCATGAGTCGACGCAGAGTTAATAGGAAAAAAGTCGTGCGAATCTAGCCGGGCAGATGATTCAACCTTCTGGCTAGCTACTCTCTTGCCAAAAGCATCGCCCGAACAGGCTAATCCCGTGGGGCCCTTGCTGCTTCCGCTTGCTGCCGCAGTGCGTGTACTACCACCCGAAGCATGTCATCCTCTGGAGCAGGCTTTCCAGTCCAAATCTCAAATTGTCGCGCGCCCTGGTGAACAAACATCTCTACGCCCGTAACTACGGGTATGCTCTTGTCGCGCGCCATTCGAATCAGCGGCGTTTCGAGTGGATTATAGACCAGATCAAACACAAGTCGCGCATTAATTTCTTTCGGCTCCAGCAGGCTTTGTGTCTTCACCCCATGCATGCCCGCCGGAGTCGCATTTACAATCACATCAAAGCTCGTTTTCGCCAATTGTTCGCGCTTAAAGGTCTTCGCCTTCGCCTGCCGCGCCAGCTTTTGCCCTGTCTCGGCTGTCCGATTCATTACGAATACTTCCGCGCCCCTGTCTTTTAGCCCGAACACCGCTGCCCGCGCCGCGCCGCCCGCACCCATCACCAACACCCGAGCGCCTTTCAGCGGAATCCGCCGTTCCAGCGGACGCACTACCGCCGCGACGTCCGTGTTGAATCCATAGAGCTTCCCGTCTGCCGCCCGCACCACGGTATTGCAGGCGCCCACTTTCTCTGACAGCGGATCCGTCCTCTCCAGGTGCTTCAGAATCTCGCCTTTCAGCGGCATCGTCACCGCCAACCCGTTTATCGGGACCTCTCGCACCAGTGCCAGCAGGTCGTTCATCCGCGTAGTCTGCAGTGCGAGAAAGACCCCGTTCACTGTCTCCCTCCGGAACGCCGTGTTCATCATCAGCGGACTCAGCGAATGCTTCACCGGATTTCCGGCAACGCCATACACCTTGGTCGCCGCGTCCAGTTGGTCTATCCGATACGTCTCTCGCAGCGTGCGCGCTGCAATCTGTCCCGGCCCGGTTTCCTCGCCCACCGTTGCCGCCGCAAACGTAAATACTGATCCTGCCCGCAGTCCCAGCACTCGGCTAATGATTCCCTGCTCGCCCATCACTATCCCGATCAAGCTCGCCATATCGCGCGTCCGCTCGAGGAACCGCATCATCGTGACGTTGTCGGAAAGGTGCTTCGCGGTAGAAACCACCTTGATGAACTCAGGCTCAAACGGCCGGATGCGATCGAAAATCCCGTCCAGGTCCTTCGTCGTTTCAAAATCGTGATAGCTGATGATCAGCGACGCGCCCGTCGACCGCAGCTTCTCCATCTGCGCGCGCTTCATCGCCTCGGCTGTTTGCAGTTCTACATCCACCAGATGAAAGCCCAGGGTCGCCGCCTTCTCCAGAATTTCCAGCTCGGCCGCAATGGTCCCCTTGAACTTGCCACCCGTTGAAACCCTGCGGCAGGTCGCAATCGCCGTCACTTCGCTGCGCTCGCCCAGAAACTGCTTCAGCTTTGGCAGTGCTGCCAGCGGATTCGCCAGGTAATCCAGCCGAAGCTCGATAAAGGTGTTCTCACGAATCGCCTCCGAGGCCTTCTCCACCATCTCTGCCGGAGTTGATCCGATAATCGCCACGCACACGCGGCCGATCCGCGCCCGAATCATCTGTGGAGTCAGCGCAACCGGCCCGGAATCCGTGCTAAAACTGGCGGCCGGTTCCGGCTTGTGGTTCCGATTCGACCCGTTCATCACGGGTTCCTTGACCGGCTTAGCCGACTTCGGCGCCGTCCGGTGCTTCACACTCTTGCGAACTGTTTTCATAGTTGTGGAACGCCCTTTGAACCACAATTGAGGCATCTTAGTGGGAACCGGCGTGGGATGCAACATCTTTGCGCCTCATTCACATCCGGCCGTTCCGGTGTCAATCCCACCCCTGACATTCCTGCCTCTATCCCCCACATTCTAAAGCCAAATTCTCGCCCCGGCGTCACTCAATTGAATTTTCCTGTTTCGCTATACTGAATATCGGTGCGATCCCGGGAAAAAGAAGAGTCGCAACGGCTATTTTTCAACTTCAGCGTCGCCACCGAACACGCAATCTCTGCCACGCCGTCTGGATTAAGTTGTGCCGTTTGAATATTTTATAGATAAACACATTGTTTTGAATAACATAGCGTTAGCCATTCCAGTAACTCATTTAGAATCAATATCGGAATCCCGCTTTATCTAACCCAAAGACTCATCCTTCATCCAAAAACCGGAGGCCGCCCGTGAATCCTTCTATCCATCCCCCGCTGCACCCCTGGTCCATTTCTGAGAACCCGACTCCCTCCGACCTTGAATCCTGGGTGAAGGCCCGCCTCGATCTCCATCAGCAGTCGCTCGATCGCGCCATCGCCGAGACCGGCCCACGCACCATCGAAAACACCCTCCGGCCCTTTGACGACGCCGTTTTCGAACTAGCCGCCACCGCCTCGCTCATCGGAGTCCTCAACAGCGTCTATCCCGACAAGGCCATCCGCGACGCCGCCCAGGCCCAGGCGCAGGTCATCTCCCAGGTTGCCGTAGACCTCGCCCTCAATCGCGAGGTCTATCAGGCGCTCTTGCAAGTTCCAACTGAGTCAGGCGACTCCGCTACTCGCCACTACCTCGACCGAACCCTCCTCCAGTACCGCCTCGCCGGAGTCGACAAGGACGACGCCACCCGCGCCCGGCTCAAAGAGCTGCAGGACCAAGCCACCATCCTGGGACTCACCTTTCGCCGCCATGTCCAGGAAGGCGGCAACACCGTCACCATCGCCGATCCAGCCGAACTCGAAGGCCTGCCGCCTGACTTCCTCGCCGCGCATCAGCCCGACGCAAACGGAAACATCATCCTCACCACCGACTTCCCTGACTTCATGCCGGTGATGACCTTTGCGAAATCTCACGACCTGCGCCGCCGCATGTTCCTCGCCTACAACACTCGAGCCTTCCCACAAAACAGGCCGGTCCTCCTCGACCTGCTCGCCATTCGTCAGGAAATCGCGCACCTCCTCGGTTTCCCCAACTGGGCCGACCTCGCCACTGCCGACCAGATGATGGAGTCCTCCGCGAACATGCGCGCCTTCCTCGACGAGCTCGACCAAGCCTCCCGCGCGGGAGCCGAAAAGGAATATGCCCTGCTTCTCGAATTCTCTGGGCAGCAACAAATCGACGGCGCCAGCCGCGGCTATTGGCTGGAGCAATACCGCCGCTCCGCCTTCGACTTCGACTCGCAGTCCGTGCGCCCCTATTTCCCGTACGACCGCGTCCGGCAGGGGGTCCTCAACACAGCCGCACGCCTCTTCCAGGTCGACTTCCGCCCCGCGCCCGAAGCCGACACCTGGCACCCCGATGTCGCCGCATACGATGTCTACGATCGCGGCTCAGAAGGCGGCGCTCATATCGGCCGCTTCTATCTAGACATGCACCCGCGCGACGGCAAGGACAAATGGTTCACCGCGCACCCGCTCATCCCCGGTGTCGCAAATCACCCCGAAGGCCGACGCATTCCCGAAGCCGCGCTCATCTGCAACTTCCCCGGAGGCAAGCCGGACGACCCCGGCCTCATGCAACACTCTGACGTCGTCACCTTCTTCCATGAGTTCGGCCACCTCATGCACGCCCTGCTCGGCGGCCAGCAGCGCTGGGCCGGAATCAGCGGCATCGCCACCGAAGGCGACTTCATCGAAGTTCCCTCGCAAATGCT
>DASZAG010000202.1:0-15869 GCA_035945555.1 Acidobacteriaceae bacterium | reverse complement strand
CGCCGACAAACCCTGGGAAGGCGACTGAGTTTTGCTTTTTGGAATATCGCGGTTCCCATTTTGGCGGTGATCGGGCTGGCGGCTTTCATCTTCCTCGACTCGCCCCGCATCACCCGTTATGCAGCGAGCTTGTTTATTTTTGAATGCGCTCTCTTGTGGATTGCTATTGCCAACCCAATCGCGCGTCACTACAAAATGCGGAAGGGCTTCAATCAGCTATTCCCGCCTAATCGTACCGAAAGGACCAGTACACTCGATCTTAATGAGGACCACATACTCTCCCGAATTCCAGGTGTGAGCGAAGGAAAGTTCTTCTGGAATGGGATCGTGGACTTCGCTCAGGACGACAAGATCACGTTGATTTACGTAGCGAAAAATCGATTCCTCTTTTTCCCTTCTTCTGCAATGTCTCCTGACCAACGTATCGAACTCAGCGATCTCGTGTCCCGTCACATAGCAAAGAGGCTGCAATGCTGACGAAGCGCATTATCGCCTGCCTCGATGTGAAGGGCGGCCGCGTTGTCAAGGGTGTGCAGTTCGTGGACCTCATTGACGCGGGCGACCCCGCGGAACTGGCTGCGCGACACGCCGAAGCCGGAGCGGATGAAATTGTGCTGCTCGACATCACGGCCACGCATGAGGGCCGTGGCACGCTGCTCGACACGGTGAGTCGCACCGCGCGCAGGCTCTTTATTCCGTTCACGGTTGGCGGTGGAGTTCGCACGCTGGACGATGCGACCGCGGTTTTTGATGCGGGGGCGGACAAGGTGAGCATTAATTCCGCTGCGCTGCGGCGTCCTGAACTGATTGATGAAATCGGAGCGCGGTTTGGAGCGCAGGCGGTTATTGTTGCGATTGACGCGCGCCGCTCAGGCGACGGTGCGGAAGTTTATATCGAGGGCGGCCGCAAGCCCACCGGGCGGGGCGTGGTTGAGTGGGCGCGGGAAGCCGAGCAGCGAGGCGCTGGCGAGATTCTGCTTACCTCGATGGACTCCGACGGCACACGCGCTGGGTTTGACTGCGAGCTGACTGCCGAGGTGAGCGAGGCGGTGCAGATTCCGGTGATTGCGTCGGGAGGCGCGGGGAATTCCGGGCACTTTTCTGATGTGTTTCTGCGCGGCAAAGCTGACGCCGCTCTTGCGGCAAGCATTTTCCATTTTGGAATTTCCGATGCTCGCGCGCTCAAGCAGGAAATTGCGCAGAGCGGGGTTCCGATGAGGCTTCCATGCTGATTCCTTCGATTGATTTGATGGGCGGCCGAATCGTCCAGCTTGTGCAGGGTGAGAAGCTAAAGCTTGCGTTTGATGATGTTGAGTATTGGATCGAGCGGTTTTCCGGCTATCCAATTGTGCAGTTGATCGACCTTGACGCTGCTATGCGCCAGGGCAGCAACGCTGCTCTGATCGCGCAAATTGCGAAGCGGCTGCCGTGCCAGGTGGGTGGCGGCATCCGCACGGCGGAGCACGCGAAGGGTCTGCTTGATGTGGGAGCTCGCCGCGTGATTCTGGGCTCGGTGCTCTTCAGCAGCGACGGCATTGCAGTGGATGCTGCCGCCGAGCTGTCGAGAGCGATTGGGCGCGAGCAGGTGATCGCGGGGATCGATACAAAGGGCGGGAAGATTGCCGTGCGCGGGTGGAAGGACAACGTCGACGTGACGCCGGAAGATGCCATCCGCGCACTTGAGGACCATTGCGGCGCGTATCTCTACACACATGTGGACACGGAAGGAACCATGCAGGGCTTCCCGTTTGAACGAGCGCAAACACTGCGGCGGCTCACGCGGCGGAAATTGAATGTTGCGGGAGGCATCCGCGAGCAGGCGGAGATTGATGCGCTCGACGCCATCGGTGTTGACGCAGTCGCCGGGATGGCCGTTTACTCGGGCTTATTGGCTACGTGATCTTTGCGGCGGCGGAGCAGCTTTGCGTCGCGCCTCTGGTAGACGATGCCGGTAACGACGAAGGCCGCGACAGCAATGCCGATAACAACGGCGTTTTTCTCGCGGTGCCGCAGAATATTGAGCACCAGCAGAACAGCCCACGCGACGGCTAAAACGAACCATATTGTTGAGCGGCGAAGCTGCATTCCTTCGGAGAATACAGCAAAAGCGGGATCGGTGTATCACGGGTCAGTTCGCATACAACGGAAGGCGGGGGCCTGTTTTGGCGCTGAAAAGGGCGTTGTTTCTCTGGTTTTGCGCAGCATGAATGCCGTAAGCTAGTGAGTCCGGAGCGGAAGCCGGAATCTGACGCGAGAGGTTCAGCAAACATGGCGGCGAAGAGAAGCGGTTTGCGAGTTGCAAAAAGACTCGATGAGGTTGGTTTTTCCGACATCGTTCAGATTCGCAACAAGGTTCTGGATTTGCGCGCTTCCGGCCAGATCGTCCACGCCTTCCACGGCGGCGAGCCGTTTTTTGATACGCCGGAGCCGATTAAATACGCGCTGATAAAGGCGCTGGTAGAGAATAAGACGCGCTATGCGTCTTCGTCCGGCATCGAACCGCTCCGCGCCGCTTTGGCAAAGAAGCTCACGGAAAAGAACCATATCGATTCGAAGAAAGATGACGTGATCATAACGGCCGGCGGGGCGCATGCTCTTTACGCGGCGTTCCAGGCGGTGCTGGATCCGGGCGACGATATGCTGCTCTTTTCTCCATATTGGACGCCGATCCGGGATATGGTGACGGGCTCGGAGGGCCGTGCCCTGCTGGTGCCGACTGCTTCCGCGCGTCGTAACGGCATTACCAAAACGCTGGAGCAGTTTTCTACTCCGCACACTCGCGCGATTTACTACAACACACCGCAGAATCCTTCGGGCACTGTGTTCACGCGAGCGGAAGCCGAGGAGGTTGCAGCATTCGCAAAGAAGCACGACCTGATTGTGATTGCCGATGAGGCCTACGAGGATCTGGTCTACGAGGGCGAGCATGTTTCGATCGCGTCTCTTCCGGGAATGGCGGAGAGGACCATCACCTGCTTTACGTTCTCAAAATCCTACGGAATGACGGGATGGCGCGTGGGGTATGCGGTGGCCAAAGAGCCATTCATGACGGCTCTGCGCAAGCTGGTGCTTTATTCCGTCAATGGCGTTTCCACGCCAACCCAGTGGGCTGCGCTGGATGCACTTTCGATTCCGCAAAGCGTGATCGACGCGCGCCGTGAGGAGTACCGCGAGCGCCGTGATCTGCTCGTCAACGGGCTCCGCGCCGCGGGACTTGAATGCGCGACTCCCGAGGGTGCCTTCTATGCCTTTCCCGATGTGCGGAAGCTCAACAAGGACAGCCGCAAGGCGTCGCAGGTGCTGCTTGAAAAGGCGCACGTTGCCACGATTCCCGGAGTGGTTTTCGGGGCGCAGGGCGAAGGCCACGTCCGGTTCGGCTATGCGGTCCCGAAGGAGGCCATTGCGGTGGGTCTTAAGGCGCTCATGGAGTTTATGCGGCAGACTCAGCGGAAGTCAGCTTAGCTAGATTTCGCCCGTAATTGCCCGCGATTTTTGAAGCCGGATGCGTGCGGCGCACGTCTAATTGGTCTAAGAATATGAAGGCCCACCCGCAGCGCTTGCAACATTGGCTCCTCCCGGCATTGGTATGCCTCTTGGCGTTATCGGCGGTGGCTGCTCGCGCTCAGGACTCAGCAAACTCCGCTGCGCTGCCTGACGCACCTACGGCCCGGCAGGTCGTTCCGCAAAGCGACATCGATCTTTCAGGCAAACAGACCAAGCGCATTCTGGGGATTATCCCCAATTTTCGGGCCGTCTCGGTAGACGAGAAACTTCCTCCGCAGACAGTAAAGGAGAAGTTTACCGGGGCCACCCAGGACAGCTTTGACTACTCGGCGTTTATTTTTGACGCAGAGCTAGCCGGCGTGGCGCAGGCGCAAAACTCATACCCTGAGTTTCACCAGGGCGTGGCGGGATATGCGCGCTACTATTGGCATACTCTTGCCGACCAGACGGATGAGAATTACTGGGTCGAGTTTGCCGTGCCCGCAGTCACGCATCAGGACCCTCGCTATTACACGCTCGGTCGCGGCGGCATTTTCAAGCGCACAGCATATTCATTTTCACGCGTGCTCATTACGCGCACTGACGCCGGGAATGAAACTCTCAATGTTTCCGAAATCGTTGGGGCGGGCGCGGCCTCCGGCATATCCGGGCTTTACTATCCTTCGCAGGAGCGGACTTGGACAAAAACCGGCCAGCGGTGGGTGACGAATATTACCGTCGATGGCTTGACATTCATCTTCAAGGAATTCTGGCCCGACGTGAACAGCGCCGTGTTTCACCAGAAGGATTAGGAACGGCGGCCAAGGTTGCCGCGGACCTGCTATGAAAAACCAATCTTCCGGTCGATGCCGAGAGCGCCGGCGCCTGTTAGCACAAGCATGATGGCGATTGCGGCCAGCACTAGGATGTAGTTGTAAATTCCAAACCCCTCGTGGATGCCGATGGTAAAGAACGCCACCAGCAAATTGATGGCGACCAGCGCCGCCGCCAACCGTGTGAACAGCCCCAAGAGCAGCAGAATGCCACCGATGAACTCCGTGTAGGCCGAAATGATGCCCAACGGACGGGGCAGACCGAGCGTCGCCACAAAATGCTCAAAGGCGTGCAACGCCCCATGCGGAAACAGCTTCTCGTATCCATGGACGGTCAGTGACAGCCCAAGCGCGAGCCGCAGGATAAATGATCCCCAGCGTTGATGGCTACTCAGCCACTTCGACATAGACATGCTCCCTTTTTGAAAGAGTATCGTGACTGACACCGCATGGGCGCGGAGGCAACGAACATCAAAGTACAATTCATAGAGCCCCTCGGATTTCATGTTCCACCTCGCGCCGCCACACACCGTATTCATCTGGATTCTCTCGCTCGCCGCCATCGCCTGCATGCTGCTGCGTCCGTGGGGGCTGCGCGAAGCGGTGTGGGTTTCAGCGGGAGCTATTCTGCTCATCGTTCTGAGGCTCATCACGCCCGACTTTGCGCTGAATGCTGCCGGCGAGGGCATCGATGTGTATCTGTTCCTGACGGGGATGATGCTGCTGGCGGAGCTCGCGCGGCATGAGGGCGTGTTCGACTGGATTGCCGATATCGCAGTGCGGCGTTCCGGCGGCTCCGCCTCGCGGCTTTTTCTCTTGATCTATTGCGCGGGAATTGCGGTCACGGCGCTGCTCTCAAACGATGCGACGGCGGTCGTGCTCACTCCTGCGATTCTTGCCGCCGTTCGCCGCGCGCGCGTGGAACCAAAGGCATACCTGCTGGCGTGCGCGCTCGTTGCCAATGCGGCCAGCTTCTTGCTGCCCATCTCGAATCCCGCGAATCTTGTTGTCTATGGCGACCACATGCCGCCGCTTGGTACATGGCTGCGAATTTTTCTTCTGCCCGCGATCGCGGCCATTCTGGTTACATACCTTTGTTTGCACTTTTTGTCCCGGCGGTCGCTTGCGTCCGAGATTAAGGCGCAGGATGGTCGGGTAAGCCTGACATCGCCGGGCCGGTCTGCGTTTGGCGGCCTTATTTTTGCCGCCGCGGTTCTGCTTACCGCGTCGGGACTTGGTGTACCGCTAGGAATTCCGACATGTGCCGCTGCCGTAGCGGTAATGCTGGTGGTCGGATTTAAGGATCGCTCGATTTTTCGGCGGGCGGTGGTTGGGATTTCGTGGAGCGTCCTGCCGCTCGTCGCGGGATTGTTTGTTCTTGTTGAGGCGCTCAACAGCGCGGGATTGCTTCGACTGATCGAAGCCAGCTTCAAATGGATGCTGAGTCAGCCGCGCATTATCGCCAATCTGGCAGCGGGCGGCGGTGCGGCGCTGTTCGACAACGTGATGAACAATTTGCCGGTAGGGCTTGCCGGCGGTGCGGCCCTGCGAATGACTCCGCAGCTCTCACATGCGGTGCTGATCGGCGTGAACATCGGCCCCAACCTGTCGGTTACGGGATCACTCGCCACGATTCTTTGGCTTATGGCGCTGCGCCGCGAGGATGTGGGCATGACCCGGGCACAGTTTTTCAAGACAGGGCTGGTGGTAACGCCAGCCGCCTTAGTTTGCAGTCTGCTTGCGCTTTGGTTCACCACGTAAGGGCGTAATGCATGAGACCCGCCGGGGAGGCGGGTCTCGGTTCTTCCGAATTTAGTTCGGTCGTTTCGCGGGGAAGTTCACATCACCAGAGCTACGCGCTCCAGTTCCGTCTGCATGCATTCGTGCGAGCATCCTGCGCCTTCGAGCCGCACAACAGCGTCGCGGGCCTGCTCGGGGGTCACACCATAGCCACGTCCGGCTAAAAATGCAGACAGCACTTCGGCTGCCTGCCAGACGTCAATGCTGGAACGCATCAGCTCGTCCCGTAGATTGGTTAACTCGTTCGCTGCGAATTTCTCGATCTTTCCGGTTTCGGCCATTGTCGGAACCCCCGTTTTCGAAAAACCCCATCCTGCCAGATTAGACACGCACCGCTTACTCAATGTTGCTGCGGTTGCTGCAATTCTTTTAATCAGTAATACGCATGGCAACAGCTTTTGGATCCATCGGCCTGGTGCGGAGCGCTATTGAGCTTCGAAAAGTTGAGGAAATGCCATACTCTGAATGGAGATATGCCTGAAAAGCCTCAAGGCCCTTCTTTCGCTCTCATGCTCGCGATCCTGGCTTTTGCCATTCTTGCCGCGCTGGCCATCGCCTGGGGAATGGTCTCACGCTTCTTCCCTCATTGAGCCGGGATTGAAGCGCGGGATACAAGAAGTACCGGAATACCGTGTTCGATCGGATAACTTTTGCCGCAGGCCGCGCATCGCACGATGCTCAAAGCGGGAGAGCTGCTTTCCTCGTACATAATAGAACGCAGCTCCAGTCTTCCTCGGCACGCAGGGCATAGAATCATCTCCAGCACCTTGCCAATTTGCTTCACCGTTTGCATCCGCCTAGTGTAAGCGAATGCGGAAGCGTTGAGTGCGGCGCAGCGTGCAAGGCGCTGGAAGACCAACTATGTTGCGAGCAGGACTCACTGGTGGACTGGGCAGCGGCAAGACAACCATTGCCGACATATTTCGCTCGCTCGGCGCACAAGTAATTGAAGCCGACGCCATCGGGCGCGAGCTTATGTCGCCCGGACACGATCTTTATAAAGCCATCGTCGATCTCTTCGGCTCCGATGTTGTGCGCGGCGATGGCGGACTCGACCGTACGCTGCTCGCTGACCTGGCCTTCCGCCAGGATCGCCTCGGTGAGTTGAATGCTCTAGTTCATCCGCCGGTTATTGCCGCGCAGCAGAAGTGGGCGGAAGAGATATTCGCGAAGGATCCTACCGGGGTCGCGATCGTCGAGTCGGCGCTCATTTTTGAGGCTGATCGGCAAGGCTCCGCGCCCGGATGGCGCCAACGATTCGACCGCATCATTCTTGTTACGGCGCCGCTTGAGCTGCGCGTCACGCGATATGTAGATCGCTTGGCGCAATTGCCAGGAGCGCCTACGAGAGCGCAAATCGAACTTGAAGCCCGTCGTCGCATCGCCGCTCAGATTCCCGACAGCGAAAAGATTCCGTTTGTGGATTATGTGATTCACAACGACGGCTTGATCGCCGAGACTCGGCGAGAAATCGAGCGCATCTATGCCCACCTGGCGCTCGCTTCGCGAAGCGGAGTTCAAAAATAATTAAAATAAAAGCAGCGGCGCTCTCAAGAGCCGCATCCTTCGAATCGAGACCCGAACTATGACCTTTCGCAGGATTGTGATTGTTCTCATCATCGTTGGCGGCTTCGTCTATCTCACAACGCTGAATTTTTCGCCTCTCCGCCAACGTATGCTCCCCGGCCACGGAATCGCGTCAGACCTGACGCTGACGGAAGCCCATGCCGCGCCCGAGTACAGCCCCGAAGAGCTGAACAACATAGCGGTCTACAAGAGGGTGCTCCCTTCCGTCGTCAACATTACCTCTTCGGCGCTTACTCGCGACTTCTTTTTCCAGATTGTGCCGCAACAGGACCAAGGCTCGGGATTCATTCTCGACAAGCAGGGACATATCCTCACGAATAACCATGTTATTGCCGGCGGACAACAGATCGAGGTCACGCTTTCCAACCAGCGCCGCTATCGCGCCCATGTAATTTCGCAGGACCGCAGCCACGATCTTGCTCTGCTGCAAATCGATGCGCCGGATCTTGTTCCAGCCGTCCTCGCGCAAACGTCACGCAATCTCATCGTTGGCCAGAAGGTCTACGCTATCGGCAATCCATTCGGCCTCAACGGAACCATGACCAGCGGCATGATCAGCGCCATCCGCTCGGTGCGAGAACCGCAGGGCCAGCTCATCGAAAATGCCATCCAGACCGACGCGCCCATCAACCCCGGCAACTCCGGCGGCCCGCTGCTCAACTCGCATGGTGAAGTTATCGGCATCACCACGCTGATCGCGACGAATCCGAACGAAAACGTCGAACAGAATGCGGGCATCGGCTTCGCCATTCCCATCGACACGGCAAAGGCGGTCGTCAGCGACATCCAGCGTTACGGTCATGTCCGCCGCCCCTCGCTTGGTATCAGCTCTCTGTCCATCGGGCCCGATCTTGCCCAGCAGATGGGCCTAGCTGCGAGCTATGGTGTTCTCATTCAGCAGGTGGTTCCAGGAGGAGCAGCCGCGCGAGCCGGCCTGCGCGGAGGGAATCAGTCCGCGTACCTTGGCAACCTGCCCATTTATCTTGGCGGGGACCTGATCGTCGGGCTCGATAATCAGCAGATAAAGAACACGCAGAACATCGATGACTTCATGAACCAGCATCAGGTGGGCGATACCGTCATCGTCACGTTCTATCGCGGACGCCGCAAAATGACAGTGAAACTCACGCTGGGTGACGCACAGAACCACGGCTAAGCCGGCTGTTTGCTGTCGCCGCTCTTCGTCTGCTGACTCCTACGTACGTCGTCCATTAAAAGCACGGCCTCTGCTATCTCGCGCATGGATTTGCGTCGCTGCCGACTCTCACGCTGAAGGGCGTGGTACGCTTCGGCTTCATCCATGCCGTAGTCGCGTTGCATAACTCCTTTGGCTCGTTCGATAAGCTTGCGCACTTCCAGCCGCTCCGATAGTTGGGAGTTTTCCGTTTCCAATCGCGCTCGCTCAATCTCCGCACCAACGAGAAATCCGATGGTTGTCAGGAGCCGGGTCTCTTGCATCGTGTGTCTGTAGGGTTTGCGATGCTGCAGGTTGATGACACCGACCACTTTGCTTGCAGAGAGGATGGGCACGGAAAGCATCGCTTCGAAGAGGTCTTCGGGCAGATCACGGAAAAGCTTGAATCGCGGATCACGCAGTGCCTGCTCCGGAATAGATACCGGCTCGCGATGTTCCGCCACCCATCCCGTAATTCCCTGCCCCAGCTGTAAGGCGAGATGGTCTACGAGGTTCGCGTGCGGGTTGCGCGAGGCGCGCAGTACAAGCTGGTCCTGCTCCAGCACGTAAATAAAGCAGGAGTCGCAGGGGGTGACCGTGGAGACGAAGTCAACGATGCGCTCAAGAACGACGTGAAGCGAATCCGACGCGGCCATGCGGCTGCCGATTTCGTGCAGGAACTCTATATCCGAGCCAGGTGAATTTGGTTCCGCAAGTTTGAAGTGGACCTGGTGCATCGTTCCTCCTTTAGCTCAGCTCGCAGCCGCTTTTTCCAGCAAAGAGGTTGAGTTAATTTGCGAGACGGCAACCAACTGCGCCAGTGCGGGATCGCTCGCTCTCATCTCGGGGTACTCAACCCAGACCACGCCATCTTCCACCCGCGTGGGATAGCTTGCCACACAGGCGCGCTCGCTGGCGGGTTTGGCAATGGAGCCGTCTTCGAGGCAGACCTTCCAGGCGTGCAGTGGACACACCACCGCGCCGCCGGAAACGATGCCTTCACTCAGCGGGCCGCCGCGATGAGGGCAACGGTTCTCAACAGCAAGAAAGCGCTCGCCGAGATTGAAGACGGCGATCTCGTGACCGTCAATGTTCACGGCGCGGCCTTCGCGAAGCGGTATGTTTCCTGCGTGGGTTAGTCGTATCCAGCGATGATTGCTTTTCATATCGTCACCGTTTCCATGGGTTGAATTTGAACAAATTGTGTAGCCGTGCGCGGGTTGTGCCGCTCAAGCCACGCGTCTGATGACAGAGCCTTGGAGCGCGACAGCCGGTCGAGCAGGCTGCGCTTTACCGCATCGGGGGCGTAGATCGTGTCGCGCCGTATGCGCTCAATGCCTATGCGCTCAACGAGATCGTAGGTGCGTTCAAGATAGTTAGCGTGTTCGCGGTAGTACTGGAAGAAGAGGCAGCAGGCATTCAGGGCCTCTTCCGTTGTTTCGACGGTCACCAAGACATCAGCCTTGCGAACCGTTTTACCCGCCGCACCGCCAACCACCACCTGCCAGCTACCATCCTGGCCTACCATGCCGATGTCCTTCACCGTTGCTTCAGCGCAGTTGCGCGGGCAGCCCACAACGCCCATCTTTACTTTGTGTGGAGTGAACAGGTTTTCCAGCCGCCGCTCCAATTCGATTCCCGTGCTGGTTGAGTCCTGCACACCAAAGCGGCAAAATTCAGTGCCCACGCATGTCTTCACCATGCGTACGCCCTTGGTGTAAGCCTGGCCCGACGGCATGCCGAGGTCCTCCCACACGCGCGGCAGGTCTGCCTTCTTGACCCCGAGCAGATCGATGCGCTGGCTGCCCGTTACCTTCACCATGCGCACGTTATATTTGTCCGCAACATCGGCAATGCGCCTCAGTTCGTCTGGAGTAGTCACGCCCCCGCGCATCCTCGGCACCACCGAGAACGTTCCGTCCTTCTGGATGTTTGCGTGGACGCGATCGTTGATGAAGCGCGCAGACCGGTCCTCGTCGTGGTCGCCGCACCAGAGCATGTCGAGCATGTAGCTCAATGCCGGCTTGCAGACCTCGCATCCGTGGCCATTGCCGTAGATATCAAGGACATCCTGAACCGAACGCAGTTGCTGACCGCGGAGCATTTCTCGCAATTGCTCCTGTGAGAACGGCACGCAGCCGCACAGCACCTTCGCGGATTCCTCTTCAAACTCGGGTACTGCGGCTTTGAGCAGCCCTTTGCAAAGATCGGTGCAACTTCCGCAGCCAGTGGAGGCTCGCGTGGTTTCCTTCAACTGCGCCAGTGTGCAAACGCCATCCTTCAGAATCGCTTCGAGAATGGCGCCCTTGCTCACTCCCATGCAACCGCAAACCGTATGGCTGTCCGGCAGCTGCGCGAGCTCCTGCCCGGCATCTTCCGCCGGAGGAGGAAATAGCAAGTGTTTTCGCGTTTCCGCAAGATCGCGCCCGCTGTGGAGCATATCGAGATAGCGCGGGCTCTCCGATGTGTCGCCTACCAGGATGAACCCGGCAAGCCTGTTATCTCTCACGACCAATTTCTTATAGAGGCCGAGTGCGGGATCTTCGAAGCGGACCGTTTCGCCATTGCATGCCGCTTCGTCCCACGCGCCTGCAGAGAAGACCTCCACGCCCATGATCTTGAGCTTCGTCGCCGGAACGACGGGCGCAAACCCGGCCCCTTTGTTGCCCGAGATGGCGGCAGCCAACGCCTTGCCCTGTTCGAGCAGCGGAGCAACGAGTCCGTAACACATGCCGCGATGCTCCACGCACTCACCCACGGCATAGATGTTGCGATCGGATGTTTGCATGTGGTCGTCGACTACGATTCCGCGATTCACATTGATTCCCGCGGCGCGTGCGAGGTCTGCGTTGGGGCGGATACCCGCCGCAATCACTATGAGATCAGCTGGGATCTCCGCGCCGCCTTTAAACGCCACGCCTTCCACTTTGCCGTTGCCCGTGATTCCGGCAGTGCTATGGCTCAGCAGCACCTTCACGCCCATGCGCTCCATTTGCGACTTCAGCAGTGCGCTGCCGGTTCCGTCGAGCTGGCGCTCCATCAGGCTGCTCATCAGGTGCACAACCGTTACTTCGCACCCCTGTACCCGCAGGCCGCGTGCGGCTTCCAGCCCGAGCAATCCGCCGCCGATGACCACGGCCTTTTTGCCGGGACCGCTGCGTTCAAGGAGCGCGCGCGTATCGTCCAGCGTGCGGAAGACGAAAACGCCGTCGCGTTGCGTGCCTTCCATCGGCGGAATAAACGGTGAGGACCCCGTTGCGATGATCAGCTTGTCATACGGGGTTAGGCCACCATCATCGCTTGTGACGGTTTGCGCCTCACGGTCAATCGCTGTTACGCGTGCTCCCAGCCGTAACGTAATCTCGTGCCTCCGATACCATTCCAGATCGTTCATCACGATCTGTTCCGCGCTCTTTTCTCCAGCCAGCACTGACGACAGCATGATGCGGTTGTAGTTCACATGCGTCTCGTCACCGAACACTGTTACGTCGAAGCGGCTGTCGTGCTTGAGGATCTGCTCGAGGCAGCCGATCCCGGCCATTCCATTCCCAATCAGGACCAATCTCTCCATCGTCGTCTCCGCTTCAGCGTGTCGCTGGTTTCTCAACGCGCACTGCGCATTGCTTGTAGTTGGGCTCTCTTGAAATAGGGTCAAACGAGCTCTGCGTCACGTTGTTCGCGTTCCACTCCGCGAAGTGAAACGGCATAAAGACTTGTCCAGGGGCAACGATCTCAGTAATCCGCAGCTCTACGCTTTCCACCGCTCCGCGGCGCGAAATCACATCCACGCGGTCATGCGGGCGAAGCCTCAAGCTGTGCGCGTCCGCCGGGTTCATCTCTAGCCATGCGCGAGGCGACATTCGCTGCAGAATGGGCACAGAGCCCGTCTTCGTTCGCGTGTGCCAGTGCTCCACGGTGCGCCCGGTGTTCAGGACAAAGGGAAAGCTCTCTGACGGCTGCTCCGGAAACGGCTCCCATTCCGTTACGACGAACTGCGCGCGCCCGTCGGCTGTTTCGAAGACACCATCGATATACAGACGCTTCGTTGAAGCAGGAGATGCCGGGCAGCCCTCCGGGTGTGGCCATTGCACGCTGCAGTGCTCCTCGAGCATTTCGTAGCTGATGCCTGAGTAGTCGCACAGCCGACCCGCCGAAACCCTTCGCCACTCTTCCCATGCATCGCGCGGGCTGGCCCAACCGGGGAATAGCTCATCCGCACAGCCCAACTCGCGCGCCAGCGCAAGAAAAATCTCGAAGTCGCTGCGCGCCTCGCCCGGAGGCGCAACCGCCGCATTCACCTTGCTCACGCGCCGCTCAGAGTTGGTATAGGTCCCTTCCTTCTCGCCCCAGATCGCCGCAGGCAGCACTAGGTGTGCGAGCTCAGAAGTCGGTGTGGGATGAAACCCGTCCTGCACAACGAGAAATTCCAGCCCCTCCAGCGCTTGCCGCAGCACATCCACATTCGGATAGCTCACCACCGGATTCGTGGCAATAATCCAAAGTCCGCGAATCTTCTTCGCCAGCGCGGCCTCGATAATGTCCGGATACGCCATCCCGCGCTGCGCCGGAATGCGCTCCACTGGAATATTCCAAATCGAAGCCAACTCCTCGCGATCATGCAGCGACTCGAATTTGCGATACCCTGGCAGCCCGGACGTAAACCCCGTCTCGCGTGTGCCCATCGCGTTGCACTGGCCGGTAATCGAGAACGGTGCCGCGCCTGCCCTCCCGATGTTTCCTGTCAGGAGCGCGAGGTTGTTGATGGCGGTTACCGTATCGGTGCCCTTCGAGCTATGGTTCACGCCCATGGTCCAGGCGATCATCGCCCGCTTCGCGCGGCCGTAAAGCATCGCTACCTGAAGCAGGAGCGCCGAACTGAGCCCGGTGATCTCGCACACATAATCAGGCGTGTAACGCTCCACGCTGCGACGCAGATCTTCGTAGCCGTGAGTGTGCGCTTCAATGAAGTGTGCATCAACCATTCCATCGCGGATTAGCAGGTGTGCGATGCCATTCAGCAGCGCTAGGTCAGAGCGCGGCTTCAGCGGCAGGTACAAATCACCCATCATGGCTGTCTTGGTCACACGCGGATCAGCAACAATCAACGTTTTGAACGGATTCGCGTCCAGGTGCCGGCACAGGATCGGGTGGTTCTCTGCAATATTCGCGCCGATGAGCAGAATCACATCCGCGCGGCTGAAATCCTCATACGCACCCGGCGGCCCGTCGCTGCCGAATGATCGCTTGTATCCCGCAACTGCTGTGGACATGCACAGCGTCGTGTTGCCGTCGTAATGCCGTGTGCCCAGGCCAAGCTGCACAAGCTTTCCCAGCGTGTAGAACTCTTCTGTCACAAGCTGCCCGGTGCTGATCACGCCGATTGCATGCTGCCCCCACCGATCCTGAATGCTGCGAAACCTTTCGGCCATTGTCCTAACCGCGTTCGTCCATGGTGTGGGCTGCAACTTACCGTTCGTCCGCAGCAATGGGTGTGTCGCACGTCCTGGGGCAGCAATCGAGTAGTGCTCTGCGAGCCCTTTCGGGCAGAGCTTGCCGCGGTTCACCGGGTGTTCCGGATTACCGCGTGAGGTCACCACATGGCCGTCCTTCACACCAAGCAGCATCCCGCAGCCCACCGAACAGTAGCCGCATGTGGATTTGACCCACCGTTCCGCAACGCGCTGCGCAGATATGTGCCCCGTCATCTCGTCGCTTGCGAAGACATACTTGTCGCGCGCGATATCCATGCCAAGCAGTTGGCTAACAGTCTTCATGCCGCCCCCCGCAGATACGAGGCCGCCATATTCTTAGGCACAACGCTCACAAAGAACAGCCAACGCCCGGTGATCTCCAGCGCCAGCGACGCGACAAACGCGCTCTCCGCAACCCACTCGGCCGACGCCTGATGAGCCAAGACGAGCGCAAGAAGAAGGAGCCCCGCCGCGCGCAAGAGAAAGAATGGCCGCAACGTGGTCGAGAGGAGCGTCCCCGCCCCGCGCAACTCGAATGCCTCCGCATTGCTCAGCCAGAGCAACTTCACAATCTGTTGTAGGAGCACCAGCAGTACCGCGACCCCGGCGATCTCAGACAATTGGTGCCGCGCCCCTGGCATCAGCAGCGCGGCAAACAGCAACCCCGCGAACATGCCCGTCAGATAAAACTCGGCAAGGCTGTGTCCGCTGTTCCATGCCGGCCGCGCCGCTACGGCATAGAGTCGGGCGCTGACAAAAACCGCCGCCAGGCCGCACACCGCTGTGATCGCGCCCAAGACGGTGCTTGCTGCAAGATGTATCCACAGAGATGCTGCGTACGCAGAGCCGAATGCGGCGAAGAGCGTGAACAGCAGCACTTCGCGACTCAACCACGATCTCCGCCACATGCGCAGGGCGCGCCATGCGTATGCGGGCCTTCCCAGGTGCAGCGTGGACGCAGCGAGCGCGATCAACGCCATCGCCAGCGCTCCGCTCGCCGCCACGGCTGACCGACCATGCTCGGCAAAAATCGCGCTGATCGAGCCAACTGAGGTCTGCGTCAGCACGGTCATGAAAACGAGCGGCCAGTGCGGCTCCTCCGGGTGCAGCCGGAAGGCGTCAGCTTTTTTAATTTCACGCGGGAGTCGCTTTGGCAGAGTAATGCGCGTCGTTGAGAGGCTGTCATCCGCCGAAGGCAGCCCCGGCGCATTCGCGGCAGCATAGTCCTCGCGCCATTCGGCTATGTTCACAATCTCGATCCGAATCGCTTCTTCCGGACATGCATCCACACATGCGGGCAAGCGGCTTTCCGCGAGGCGACCGTAGCACATGTCGCATTTGCCCACCACGCCGCGCTCAGGGTTGTACTGCGGCACGCCGTAGGAGCAGTTCCACGTGCAGTACTGGCACCCAATGCAGCGATCTGCGCTGTGAAGCACAATTCCGGTCAGCGGATCTTTGGAGTATGCATCTACCGGGCAGCCCGTAAGGCATGTCGGTTCAACGCAGTGGTTGCAGCCC
>DASZAG010000201.1:0-3251 GCA_035945555.1 Acidobacteriaceae bacterium | reverse complement strand
AAGCATGTCTGATCCACTCCCCGCCCGGGCCGCTGCGGCCTTCCACTCGCGCGACTTTCGCCGGTACCAGCTTGCGCGCGTTATGGTCATCATCGGGGCTGAGGCGCAGGCGCTCGCCGTTGCCTGGCAAATTTACCTCATCACTCACAAGGCCATCGATCTCGGATACACCGGGCTCGCGCTGTTTCTGCCCGGACTCCTCTTCATGCTGCCCGCCGGCCATGTCGCCGACCGCTTCGACCGCCGCAACGTAATCCTCATCTGCTACACGCTGCAGGTCTTCTGCACAGCGACTCTCTTCCTCTTCGCCTACCACCAGATGAACCACATCCTGCCTATCTACGCCGTGCTCTTCCTCATCGGCTCGGGGCGCGCATTCAGCGGCCCAGCCAGCACTGCGCTCATTCCGCATCTGGTTCCTGAAGAGCACTTTGTCAACGCCGTCACCTGGGGCTCAACTATTTTCCAGACCGCCACGATCGTCGGCCCGGCAGTCGGCGGAATCCTCTTCACACTTAACTTCCGCTCCCGCCTTGCCGGAGCATCAATCGTCTATCTCTTCACGCTCTTCACGCTTGTCTGGTTTCTCGTGCTGATCGGCTCGTTGTCCGTTCGTCCCGGGCGCATGGAGCACCGTGCCTTTTCGAAAGACGTCATTCTCGCCGGATTGCGCTACGTTCGCCGCACTCCCGTCCTGCTCGGCTCCATTTCGCTCGACCTTTTCGCCGTGCTCCTCGGCGGAGCAATCGCCCTCATGCCCATCTTCGCGCAGGACATACTGCATGCCGGGGCGCGTGGGCTCGGCTTGCTGCGCGCCGCTCCCGCCATCGGAGCCCTCGCCGTTTCCATCATGCTGGCTTGGTGGCCCATCAAGCGCAGCGCTGGAGCGCTCATGTTTGTCTGCGTGGGAATCTTCGGTGTCTCTACTATCTTCTTCGGTCTCTCCCGCAGCATGACGCTTTCCATCATCGTGCTCGTCGTCGTAGGAGCATCGGACATGGTCAGCGTCGTCATCCGCGGATCCATCCTGCAGCTCGCGACCCCGCCGGAGATGCGCGGCCGCGTCAGCGCAGTCAGCTCGCTTTTCATCGTGGCGTCCAACGAGCTCGGCGAATTCGAAAGCGGACTCACCGCCCAATGGTGGGGAGCCGTCCGCGCCGTCATTTATGGAGGCATCGGCTCACTCGTCATCACCGGCCTATGGAGCGCCTGGTTCCCCGAGCTCCGCAACGCCGATCAACTCACCGCTGAGTCGTTGCTGAATGCCGAGGCCCTGCAGGCTGCCGAGGATGTACAGCACTTGTGAGTTTGCGTTTGCGCTATTCCAGCCAGCGCCCGTCCTAGGCAGTCAAAAGACAAGCTATAAATTGTCTTCTATTGCCTATAAGTCAATTTATAGATTGTCAAAATTGTGGTTTTAGGATGGACGTACCGCTACGTCGCGGAAACGGTATTCCACGAGGACGTTGCTTTTATCTGTGATGCCCGCCGCCATGATGCCCACCACCCCCGCCGTGGTGCCCGCCACCGCCAAATGAGTGGTGACCGCCGCCAAATCCGCCGCCGTGCATTTTGGGAGCATGGTATTTCGGAGCCTTGAAGCCTCGTCCGCCGCCAAAGCTTTCCGAACGATGGCTGCTGAACCCGCCGAATCCGCCAGAGCGATAGGACCTGCCCGGTTCCGAGAATCGATTCGAACCACTGAAGGATCGATTCGATCCGTTAAAGCCGTTGCCCCGGTATCCGCCCCCGCGCGAAAAGTTTGATCGCTGGTTGAACGTATTCCCTCGCGAGGCGAAGCCCCGGTAGCCGTAGTTTGATCGTCCCGCAAAAGGAGACTGCGAGCGCCCATAGAAGCTCGATCCAAATCTGTAGTTCGACCCATACCCCGAGCCATAGCTATTGCGGGCCTGCAGCGAACGTCCATACCCGTAGTCGCTGCGCTGCGCGTAAGGCGATGGCCTCCGATAATGGTAGCCGCCGCGTGAAAAGGTGTTCTGATAGCCGCGATTGTAGCCACGATAGCCATAGCCATTACGGCCATAGCCGTATCCGTCATGCCAGCCGTGCGGCCGCATCCAGGCGCGCGGACCCCCGTAGCGGAATCCCCAGTCAGCAACATATGGGCTGCGAGAGTAGTAGTCGGAATGATTGAACAGCAGGTTCTGCGTAAGCCAGTCCAGTCCCCAGCTCACCAGGCCCCAGGGAGTGCTGTTAAAAGCTGAGAGAACCGTTCCCAAACCGAACTGCAACGCTCCAGATCCAAAATCGCCAATCACTCCGGCCAGCGAGAAACCGGGATAAGGCGACACCGGCTCGCCGTATGCGGTCCACGGATCGTACGAAGGCACGTACACAACCTGGGGGTTCTCCGGCATCAACTGGATATCACCGTTATCGTAGCTGACCTGCTGTTGGGGAGTGCTCTCCAGGTTTCCGGCAGCCTGGGCGCGCCGACGCATGTCTTGGATCGCCTCCAGCACATCCTGCGGCTGGTTGTAATAGGCGTTGCCGAGAGCCTGAGTCCACTGCATGTTCCTGTCCATCTCGTTCAACACCTGGGGAAATGCGGTGAGGGCCTTTACGCTGGGGTCCCAGTTCTGCTGGTTAGCCCCATAGGCAATCTGCTGAGGTGCGGCGTCGCCCTGCGCTGAGCGCCACTGGTCAGCTTCCGCGATCTGCTGAGGGTAAGTCGACGCGGCGAGCATGAGAGCGACCAGCGGATCGGGATTGAGCGCAATGGGCGCGACGAGCTGGTCGATTTGATCTGGCACCATCGGCTGCGCCTGCGAGTACCCGGACTGCGGCTGGTCGTAATCGGATTCGGGCGCGTACGGTTGCGCACCGTACTGGTTCGTGTATGGCTGCGCATACTGCGCGCCGGAATCGTACGGGCTTTGGTATTGATCGATTGGAGGGGGTGGTCCGCCGTCGAAATCCTGTTGAGCGAATAGGGCCGCTGGAAACGCGAGCACAAGAAGCAGAGCCAGGGGTTTTCGGAGCGCAGCGGCATGCCGATTTGCATTTTCCGCAGAGCCGATAGGAGGGCGGCTTTGGTACTGCATGTTTCCTCTTTGGCGCCTCTCAGAAACGCTTTGAGCGGACAAGCTTGCGCTTCAGGGCCGAGGCAGAATCGCTGCGTCTTCTCTCGCCAGCCTATATCTGCACCACCGAATTCGGCTCCGGGGAAAGCCTGAAAACGGCCATAACTACTGTGACACAGAAGCTGACACATAGTTCTTGTGCAAAGG
>DASZAG010000200.1:0-8370 GCA_035945555.1 Acidobacteriaceae bacterium | reverse complement strand
CGCCTGCTCACCTATGCGGAAGGCCATCAACTCTCCGCCGAACAACTCGCCGCCCTCAGGGCCGAGCAGGAACCCGGCGGCCTGCGCGATGAGCTATTCGCGGCTTTCAACAACGGCCTTGCCGCCGCCGCCCGCCGCGTTTGCACCTTCTCCGCAGCCGATCTCGATCAGCCGCGCGCCATCGGAAAGAAGCACCTCCCAGCTACCGTAGGAGGCATCCTCGTCCATCTGGCCGATCACACCCAGCGCCACACTGGCCAAATCGTCACCACAGCCAAGCTGCTCAAAGCCTCAGGACAACCGGGCGTAAACCTCGGAGTACACGGATTGCGGTAAGCTAAATCGCGCAGAGGTACAGGAGGAAGAATGCACTGGATCCACGCACTGGCGGGACTCGCAATGGCTGTCCTGGTCCCCGCCGCTAGAACTCAGAAGATGCCGACGAATCTCCCCACCGCAAACGCGAGCTTTGCCCCGCATGACTCCGGCATTGATACCAACCCCAATTCGCCGTTCTGGCATCGGGCAGCGTCCATTTCTTTTAATGGCGATACTTACGGGAAGCCCACTTCGGAGCGCGAATCCACTGTGCTCAGCCGCTGGACGCACAACAACCTCTATTTCCTTTTCATCTGTCCTTACCAGCAGCTTCATCTCAAGCCCGACCCAAACACCCAGGTAAAGACGAATGGGCTATGGAACTGGGATGTTGCTGAAGTCTTCATTGGATCGGACTTTCAGGACATCAATCAATACCGTGAATTTGAAATCTCTCCGCAGGGAGAATGGTTGGACTTGGCCATCAACCTCAACCACCCTACTCACATGGGTGATTTCAGCTGGAATTCAGGACTGATCGCTTCAGCTCGGATCGACCCCGCGCATAAAGTCTGGTACGGCTTTCTGCGGATCCCGTACAGCGCGGTGGACGCGCGCCCCGCAGCCGCCGGCAACACCCTGCGCATTAACTACTTCCGATGCTGGGGCGAGGAACCGCAGCGAACTTTGCTCGCATGGCGCCCAACCATGAAATCCACTTTCCATGTGCCCGCGGCTTTCGGCTTACTTCAACTCGCTCAGTAGCGCTGACCGTCGCTACGCCAATCGTCGAACCAGCAGAATCGTCTGGTCATCGGCCTGCTTTCCGAACGCACGCGCCGCATCCAGAATCCCTGCCGCTAATTCCGGCAGCGGCGATGTCGCATTTGCAGCGACGGTCCGCTCCAGCCGCTCCAAACCGAACTCTTCGCCCGCGCGGTCGCACGCCTCCAGAACCCCATCCGTCGCCACAAGCAGCAAATCGCCGGAGCGCATCGCGATCTGGTCACCCGTAAAGGCAGAAACTTCCAGTAACCCCAACGGAAACTGCTCCTCTTCCACCTTCGAGAGCGCCAACTTCTCCGAGTGCCAGTGCAGAATCGGCGGACTTGCCGCCAATGAATAAAACACGTCGCCGCCTACGCACAACCTGAACGCCGTGAACGTCGCGTACATGTGCGGCTCCTTTACGCTGGGCAGGACAGTATTCAGCCGCTCCAGCAGCGCTGGAAGCGTCGCGCAAGGCTCGCGCTCTCCAGCATCTACAAGCGCTGTCCGCGTTGCCGTCTTCAACATCCCCATCAGGATGCCTGCTTGCAGGCCGTGTCCCGCTATGTCTCCCAAGTAAGCAATAGCATCTCCACCCGACAGCGCGATGGCATCCACTAGATCGCCACCGACCTTCTCGCTGGGCATGGATATCCCATACACTTCGAAGCCTGCGGCCCGAAGGGTGAACGGTGGCACCAGAGTTTTCTGGATACCGTGCGCCAGTTCCAGCTCTGTGCGCAGCTTGAGGGCATCGCGGCCTTGCGAGCGGATGAAGAGAATGAAAAAAACATAGGAGAGGATCACCGCTGCCATCATCGTGAAGGCACACACGCGAATGCCTGTCGCACCATCCACATTACGCAGCGCAAGATCCCGAATAAGCATACCGTCCCAAAGGGCCATCAGGTAGGACCCGATGATCTGTATCGCAATCGGCACAATCAGGAAGACAAGCGGCAGCAACCGCACCGAGAAGAGCCAGAGAATGGCGATTGCGCCGCAATACGCCATGTCGCTGGCCAGAACGACATAGGGACGGACTCCGCCGTACAGCAGATCCGAGAAGAGTCCAAAGATGGAAAAAAGGAAGGACACTGCAACCAGAAGCATCCAGAGCCGTGAAAGCGGGATCAACCCAAACTCGGCGAACCCCTTCCGCCTTCGTAGATACCACGGAACGCTGGCGTACGAGCTCATCGTCCACAGAGTACAACGATCCGCGCCCGGCGTTCAGAGTTTTTACTCCGAACACCGAACGCGGATCGCGGGGTGGTCAGGATTTACAGAAACAGCGGAGCCAGAACCAGCGTTACCGTCGCCAGCAGCTTAATCAGCACGTGAAGCGAGGGGCCTGCCGTATCTTTGAACGGATCGCCCACAGTGTCGCCCACCACCGCCGCCTTGTGCGCCTCGGACCGTTTGCCGCCGTGCTCACCAGTTTCAATGAGCTTCTTGGCGTTGTCCCACGCGCCGCCGCCGTTGTTCATCAGCATCGCCAGCATAATGCCGCTGATCGTCCCCACCATCAGCAGAGCCGCAACCGACTCAGCCCCGCTCAGGTTGATCGGGACACCCTGCAGGATTGGCCCGGCCGTAAGGACAGGATCGAACTCGCCTCCGAAGTGGCGGAAGATCAGGCCCACAACCAGTGGCATAAGCACCACCAGAAGTCCCGGCAGAACCATCTCCTTGAGCGCAGCCTTGGTTACGATGCTCACGCAACGTCCGTAGTCCGGCTGCGACGTGCCCTCCATAATGCCGGGGTTATCGCGGAACTGCTCATGCACGTCCTTAATCACAGTCTGCGCCGCGCGGCCTACGGCCTTAATGGCCATCGAGGAGAACAGAAACGTGAGCATTGCCCCCAGCAGCGCGCCTACGAACACTGGGACCGAAGCCAGGTTCACGGTAGAGAAGCTCCAATGCGCGGGCACAACTCCGCCAAAGGTGTTCACACGGTTCTGTACGACTGTGTGCACAGTATCCAGATACGCTGAGAAGAGCAGAAACGCCGCCAGTGATGCCGAGCCGATGGCATAGCCCTTGGTCAGTGCCTTGGTAGTATTCCCAGCCGCGTCCAGTTTGTCCGTCTGCTTACGCACTGAATCCGGTTGGTTGCTCATTTCGACGATGCCGCCGGCGTTGTCGGTGATCGGCCCGAAGGTGTCCATCGCCAGAATGTAGGCCGCTGACGAAAGCATGCCCATTGTCGCAATGGCTGTGCCGTAAATGCCCTTGGCATAGTTGGAAATATTGGTTACGTCGCTCAGTCCCAGCGTGCCGAAGTAATAGCTCAGCAGCAGCGCTGCGCCAATCACAATGGCCGGAAGCGCCGGCGTCTCCATGCCTACGGCAAGGCCCTGAATAATGTTGGTCGCGGGACCCGTGGTTGACGCCTGCGAAATCCCCCTCACCGGCCGGAAGCGCGTCTCCGTGTAGTACTCGGTGATGCGCACAAACAGGAACGACATCACAATGCCGCAAATGCCGCAGCCAAATAGCCACCAGCGCGCCCCCAGCATGTAGTAGACAGCGAAGGCAAACCCGATCAGCGCCAGTATCGTTGTCACGTAGTAGCCGCGGTTCAGCGCATGCATCGGGTCTTCGTCCTCGCCCGAGCGAACAATGGCCACCCCAATGATGCTGGCCACAATGTTGATGCCCTGCACGATCAGCGGAAACAGAATCCCCTTCAACCCAAACACCGGATACAGCGCAGCGCCCAGAATCATCGCGCCTACGTTTTCCGCAGCCGTGGACTCGAAGATGTCCGCCCCGCGTCCGGCGCAGTCGCCCACGTTGTCGCCGACCAGGTCCGCAATCACCGCAGGGTTGCGCGGATCGTCTTCGGGGATTCCCGCTTCGACCTTGCCTACCAGGTCCGCACCCACATCCGCGGCCTTGGTGTAGATGCCCCCGCCGAGCTGCGCAAAGAGCGCAACCAGTGACGCTCCGAAGCCGAAACCGACCAGCTCATATGGAACCTGCTGCGGATGGCTGAATCCCCCGAAAAGCAGGAACAGAATGCCTACGCCCAGCAACGACAGCGCGCCCACCACCAGTCCCGTAACCGCGCCGCCACGTAGCGCCATCTGCAGCGCCTTTCCCATGCTGGTGCGCGCAGCCGCCGCCGTCCGGATATTGGTGCGGATAGAAACCCACATGCCCGTCTGGCCCGACAGGGCCGAGCATAGTGCGCCGATCAGAAAGCTGATGACAACCTTATTGGCAAACGGAGCGGTGAAAGGGGAAAGTCTGTAACCGATATAAAGAAGGATGGCCAGTAGTATCGCGATCACTCCGATGGTGCCGTACTGCCGCTTCATAAATGCTTCCGCGCCCTGCCGAATGGCGTTTGAGATCTTCTGCATCTCTGGCGACCCCTGGTCATGGGCCAGCACTACACGCGCATAGCCGAACGCCGCAATCAGGCCCACTACACCCGATATCAGGGCGATCCAGAGATAAATGTGACCGCCCATTGCCGCAGCGTCGCCTGCCTGCCAGTCCAATGCCGCCACGGGAGAAAAAACCGTCATTCAAAAGCCTCCATGAAATAAAAACCCGTTAAGACCCGCGCTTGGACGCAAAATTCGGCCCCAAGCGCAAATCCCTCAAAACGCGCTATTAAAGCACGCGAACGAAACCATGGTCAATGGAAAGGAACAGGAAGAAGCGGTCCACTGCGTCCGGATCCGGCCCAAATAGGAAAAACCGTTAGATGCCATCTAAGAAAGCAGAGTCTAAGGCATGGACTAGACGATGGGCAAATCTGGAATTGAAGGCTGAGACGACGGTAATGAAAAACTCGCGCGGAACCTACCGCAGGCCCAGGCCGGATGCCCGCTGCTTGCCCGCATACATCGCGGCGTCGGCAAGGCGCTGGAGCTGCTCCTCATCATCTCCGTCATCCGGATACAGCGCGAATCCCACGCTAGCCGAGCCTTCAATCGAAAGTTCGTCAATCTGGAAGGGGCAGTCGAAGCAGTTTTCAAGTCGCCAAGCAATCTCTTCCACCTCACCTCGGGATGCCACCGCTGGTATCAACGCAATGAACTCGTCTCCGCCCACTCGCGCAAGCGTGTCCTGACTCCGCAGCTTGTCCTTGAGCCGCCTCGCGACGTGTTGCAGATATGCATCCCCTACCCGGTGCCCAAAACGATCATTCACCGACTTGAACCGATCCAAGTCAATATAGACAAGCGCTAACCGATGCCCATGCTGCCGCGCGTTCGCCAGCGCCTCACATAGCCTCGACTCCAACAGGAATCGATTTGGAACCTCAGTAAGCTGGTCGTACTCAGAGCGCAGAATCAGGCGCTCATAGAGCCGCCGGTTATCAATCGCCAACGCAGCCAGATTTACTCCAATATCGATCACTTCGGTGCCGAACCGAGTCTCCGGTCCGCCGCTCAAAATGAGCACCAGTTCCCCAAGGCGCTCACCGGAACTCGAAAGTATGTCCCTCCGCTCCTCGCGTGTATCAGCGGTTTCGGCCATCTTCGCTCCTCCGACCGATATTTCCGCACCCCTGGCGAACTCGCATCGGCACTCCACACCGCCCATCTGCTGGCTGATCAATGCGGTAATCATGCGCAGCACGTCGCGGAGCGGCATAGGGCTGTTGATTGCCTCCAGCACGTTGCTGCGCTGCTTCTCCAGGAATGCCTGCCTGCGTTCGCGCTCCGCCTCGAATCGCATGCTGCGCCGAATCTGCAGCGTCTGTTCATAGATGCGCCGGCGCAACATTCCGCCCCATACCAGCGCAGCCAGGCCAATCGTCCCCAGCACTTCGCTTATATAAATCAGGTGCTCCACGTTCCACCACGAGGACAGAGCAATCACCCGCACGTCCTGCGGACTCCGCAAATGCAGGCTGAACTCTACCGGCCCGTGCCAAGCGCCGCCAGTCTGCACAAAACAGACTCCCGTAACCCACACACGGCTTCCCGCACGGTAGCGTGGCAGCATGCCGCCCGAGTTGCCTTGATGCCGCAGTACCGCCGAAAACACATGACCGCCGGAGTTGATGAACAAAGTGTCCTGATTCGGCTCCTGCGCCTGTTCAATAAGCCGCCCCCCCAGCGACACGAGATTCAACGCATATTTGCCGGAGAGGGCATCCTGCCAGGTCACCCGCTGCGGCTTCACCAGCTTCGTCTCCGGCGTAGACGTAAACTCGCCGTAATCCAGGCTCTCTGTGGAGTCATTGAGGTCCGCGAACCCGCTCGCATAGACCACCTGCCCAATTTTCAACGGATCATTTTGATAGGTATGAACGAGCGCCGCCCTGCCTTCGTTCTCCACCACCAGTTCCGAATCCGCCTCATAAAGCGTCACGCTGCCCCGAATCCGCACCCGAGGACTCCTCCCCACCTGGTTGTAACTGCCCAGTACCTTGTCTATCGGGGTCAGGGGAACAGTCGCTGGATTAATCGGTGCCGGGGTAGTCACCCGCAAATCGCGTCGCGAGGTCAAATAGAGATTCGCGCCCACTAACTGGAACTTCCCGTCAAACCGCCCTCCCGCCACTCCTCTCAGCGTCACCTCAGAGTCGAGCAGCTTACGCAGATCCAGCCCACTCGGGTCCTCAACGTGGACGTCAATCACCCCTCCATCCATCCGCACCTGCATAAGCAAGAATGGCGGGCCAACTGTCTGCTGAAGGGTCGCCGAAAGCACCATGCCGCTGACCGTGACGTAGGAGCAATCCGCTTCGCCCTTCATTAATTCTGGAAAAGTCGCAGCTTCCGGCGTTGGCAGCGCCGCCTTGCCTATCACGCTGATGCTGTTGCTGGTCACATCGGTAAGGAAGCTGCCCTCTGTCACACCGCGCACCAGCACACGATCACCCGGCCTCAGAGAAAATGCCTGCGTCGTGACAACAAAGATAGGACCGGTCTTGTCCGCTACATAAAGGTTGCGCTCCGGAGCGTTGTAGTAGGTGACTACCGCCTTCAACTGCACCGGGACACCGTGCGCCACTTGTTCGGCGGGAGCTTGGCGTATCTGACGAACCGTCGTCAGCAACGTATCGGCATGAAGGTGCGCGGGGATCGCGGCGAAAAGACCCACAGCAAATAACCCGAGGATGAAGACAATTCTGCGCAAGATGCTACCCGAAGCAGACCGCGACGCGCCCCAACCTAAAATCAGGTTGTCTGCTACATCCTTATTCGGATTGGAACCCGCTGAAAACAACCAGAGCAATGAACTGTACGTTTTTGGGACAGAACAGACGAACCACATTACTGCCCTAACCCATGCAGCGGAACAATTTACACTGGAATTTATGATTCCCACGCTTGAATGGACTGACTCGGGCGTCCGCTTTCTCGACCAGACGCGCCTTCCCCTCGAAGAGACCTACGTCCTCGCTCGGACGTATCAGGATGTTGCAGACGTGATCACCACCATGATCGTGCGCGGCGCGCCGGCCATCGGGGTCTCCGCCGCCATGGGCGTTGCGCTCGGTGCAAAAAACAGTCCGGCGCGCGACATCGCTGAGCTCTCAGGGGATATTCAGCACATCAGCAAGGTGCTGGCCGCAACCCGGCCTACCGCTGTCAACCTCTTCTGGGCCATCCGCCGCATGAATGACAGGTTCGAGTCTCTCAAGGCACGTGGCGCCTCCCTCGACGACATCCGCGCCGGACTCATCGCCGAGTCCCTCGCCATGTATGACGAAGACATTGCAGCCTGCCGTGCCATGGGCGACTTCGGCGCTTCCCTCATGCCCGCCGACGGAGGCGTGCTCACACACTGCAATGCCGGAGCGCTCGCTACCTGCGGTTACGGAACCGCCCTCGGAGTCATCCGCAGCGCCGTCTCGCAGGGCCGTAAACTCCATGTCTATGCCGACGAAACCCGGCCGTTTCTTCAAGGCGCCCGCCTCACGGCGTGGGAGTTGATGCACGACGGCATTGCCACGACAGTCCTTTGCGACAACATGGCCGCCAGCCGCATGCGTGCTGGCAAAATTCAGGCTGTCGTGGTTGGAGCCGACCGCATTGCCGCCAACGGCGACGTCGCTAACAAGATCGGAACCTACGGCGTAGCGGTGCTCGCCAAGGAGCACGGAATCCCGTTCTATGTGGCTGCCCCCTGGTCCACCATCGATCTGGAGACTCCAAACGGAGACGCCATCCCAATCGAAGAACGATCCGCAAAAGAGGTCACTCATCACGCCGGAAAGCAGCTCACTCCGCATGGGGTCGGGATCGAAAACCCCGCCTTCGACGTAACCCCGGCCAAATACGTCACGGCCATCATCACCGAACG
>DASZAG010000199.1:0-42378 GCA_035945555.1 Acidobacteriaceae bacterium | reverse complement strand
CCCGCCCCCAGAAAAAGCGCCGACTCGCGATTGACCTTCCAGCTTGTGGACGATGGGCCAAAAATGCCTTCTCGCGAATTGGATACTTTCCTGCGAATGGATTCCCAGAGAACCTCCGCGTCTTGCGGCAAAACCGGTGTCGGCGAGCCATCCATATCTCAATTATGAGTGCTGAACGCCTTGCGGTCGCGAGCCGCAGAATCGTAAAGGTTTCCCTTTACAACCGCCGCACCACAAGCCATGCTGGAGAAGCGTGAAAGCCGCAATCAGCGTTTCGAAAGAAGACTATTTGAAAGCCGTGCTGGAGGCCGAAAGCGAAGGCCAGACGGTCATTGCCGCCACACTTGCGCATTGGCTCGGAGTGTCGCCGCCGGCGGTTTCCATGGCGTTGCGCCGTCTTAAGCGTGATGGTTACGTGGAGGTGAAGGCCGACGGAGTGGTTCATCTGACGACCCAGGGTCGCCGCACAGCCTATAGAACAGCGCTTCGCCATCATCTGATTGAGCGCATGCTATCGGAGATGTTCGGAATGCCGTGGTATGAGGTTCACGATGAGGCGGAGCGGCTGGAACACGCTGTATCGCCGGCGTTTGAGGCGCGGCTTCTGGAGAAGCTTGGAGAGCAGGGGACATGCCCTCATGGAAATGCGGTTTTGCCGGAGAGTCCCGCCCGACGCGCCCGGCGCGGCCTGCGAACGCTGGCCGAAAGCGACGAACGGACAGGCTATATCGTGACCAGCCTGTATGAGCGCGATCCGAAGCTGCTTCGCTTTCTGCATGAAAGCGGTATTGCTCCGGGAGGCGCCGTGCGAGTGCTGAAGAAGAACTACGATCAAACGCTCGCCATTGAAACACCAACCGGATCCGCCACCCTCGGCGCTCCGGCGGCGGAGAAGGTTTGGGTAAGGCCGCGCACCGGAGTCAGAAAGTCATCCTGAAAGGCAGCAGTAGCCGCCCTGGCCTGCGCACGTCCGTGTAGTATTCAGGCAAGAATGCGCATCACCCGCTATATCGCAGTCAGCACGTTGCTGTTTTGTGCGCTTTCCGCCTGGTGCCTTGACCCGCATCAGAGTCTGCAACACTATGGCTTTCAGTCCTGGCAAGCAGATAACGGACTGCCGCAAAACACAGTTCATGCTGTCTTGCAGACTCGCGACGGATTCGTGTGGCTCGCAACCGAAGCGGGATTGGTTCGATTTGATTCCGTGAATTTTGACGTCTTTACGAACAAGACGACCCCACAGATTCCCAGCGGTTTGATCTTTGCGTTGATGGAGGATCGCTCGGGCGCGCTCTGGATTGGCACTGCGAATGGTGTGGTGCGATACAGTGCAGGGCGCTTCCGGGATTTTCCAGAAACAGCCGGAACTGCGGTGTGGTCTCTGTTTCAGGATCGCGAAGGCCGCATTTGGGCCACTGGTTCCTCGGGCCTATCGCGACTTGATGGGGAGCGCTTTGTAGATGTGCCTGGTGTGCCTCTGCTCGACGAAAAGAGCCGATTGACGGAACCCTTGGACGGGTCGTTATGGCTTTCGACCACCGAGGGACTCTTTCATGCTGCGGCGGGGAATGCGACCTATTTCACGCTGGCAGGAGCCGCGGTGCAAATTGAAGCGATTGCGCTTGACCGCAAGGGTCATGTTTGGGCAGGCACGCAGAATGGCGTAGAGACTTGCAGCCCTTCGGCTATTGGAGTGAACTGTCGTCCGTTTGTTGCGCTTGCGGGCAAGGATGTGCGCGCGATTACTGTGGCTCCGGCGGGCGGCATCTGGATGGGTGGAGACAAAGGACTGTGGTTTTACGATCCTGACCAGCCTCAAACCCAACTCCGCGCTTACACGGAAAAGGATGGCCTGCCATCGGCGCGAGTCAACCTGCTTTTTTGCGACCGTGCGGGAGCAATATGGATTGCCACATCTGGAGGAATTGCGCGCTTTTTTGATGGGACGTTGGACTCCCGAAGTCCGCGCGAAGGGTTTTCCGTGAGCACAGTGCTTTCGGTCACCGAAGACCGCGAAGGAGATTTATGGTTTGGCACTGAATCCAGCGGAGTCGACATTCTGCGGGACCGCCCATTCACCACATACGGAGTTGCGGATGGCATTACAGATGATCACATTCTCTCTATAGCGCAGGACCGCGGCGGGAAAGTGTGGCTTGGCACAAATGGGGGAGGGCTCGATTTTGCGAATCTTGACTCGATTGCCAATACGGGCTTCCATGCGTTGACTGCCTCGAAGGGCCTGTCGAGCAACATTATTCTGTCGATCGCCGTCGCGCCAAATGGGGATCTGTGGGTCGGAACACCGGACGGCCTCGATCGAATACACAATAGCAATGTCACTGTTTTTACTTCGGCCGATGGACTAGCCGATGATTTTGCGAGGTCCCTGTACTTCGATTCGCAAGGAACACTCTGGATCGGAACGCGTCGCGGGCTTTCCCAATTCCGAGACGGCAAGTTCGCCACCTGGACGACGCTCGACGGCCTGGGCAGCAACCTGGTCGGGGCGATGACCGGGACAAATGACGGCGGCCTTTGGATCGGCACCCTGAACGGCCTCACGCGCATGCGCAACGGCAAGTTCCGCAACTACACGACCCACGATGGCCTCTCCAACAATGTGGTCACCACGCTGCATCAGGACTCCGATGGAACACTCTGGATCGGAACCGACGGGGGCGGTCTCACCCGCTGGCAAAACGACACCTTCAAGCCCGTGAGCACGAAAGGCGCAGCGCTTCCTGCGAATGTCTACAGCATTCTTGCTAACGATAATGATGATCTATGGCTCGGCTCGAATACCGGAATCTATCGCGTAAACCGCAATGCGCTGAACCGCTACGTCGATGGTGCGATCTCTTCGGTGCGGGTGGAGCGTTACGGCATTACCGACGGCATGAATATAGGTGAAGTCAGCAGCGGAGGACACCCCGCAGCATATCGGCTGCACGATGGTGCACTCTGGTTCGCGACGTTGAAGGGTGTGGCGACAGTTGATCCGGTGCGGTTGGATTCAAATCGAGTGCCGCCCCTGATTGCAATCGAACGGTTCAGCGTGAACGACCAGCCGCAGCTAAAAACAACCGGAAGCGCTACGCTGAAGATTCCCGCCGGAGCGCGGCGATTCGCATTTGAATATGCGGGTTTGAGTTTTGTCGCCCCGAGCAAGGTTCGCTTTCGCTACAAGCTCGACGGCTTCGACCACCAATGGATCGACGCTGGCTCACAGCGCAGCGCCTATTACACCAATCTTCCGCCCGGCCACTACACGTTTCGGGTGATCGCAGCCAACAACGACGGCGTATGGAGTCCAGATCCCGCGTCGTTGGCCTTCCAACTGCAACCCTATTTCTACCAGACGATTTGGTTTTACGTGCTGCTGGCAATTGTCATCGCCCTCATCGCCTACCTCATATATCTCTGGCGCGTGCGGCATGTGGAGTCGCGCTATAAGGCCGTTCTGGCCGAGCGCAGCCGCATCGCCCGCGAGATTCACGACACACTGGCCCAGGGCTTCGTTGCGCTATCCGTCCAGTTGCAAATCGTGGGCCGCTCCCTGCCGAATTCGCCTCAAGCCGCGCAGCAATATCTCGACGAGGCGCAGGAACTCGCGCGGACTGGGCTGGACGATGCCCGGCGAGCAATCTGGGAGCTCCGTTCGCAAAGCGCTGAGAACGACGATTTCGCCTCCCGGCTCAAGCAAATGGCAGATCGAGTCACGGCGCAGTCAGGCCTCAAAACACAGATTGAGGTGCATGGCGCGTACCGGCCAATTTCCGAGACCATCGAAAGCGAGCTGCTGCGCGTTGCCCAGGAGGCCGTAACGAATGTAGTGCGGCACGCCGCGGCCAGCCAGATCAATATCCAACTGCATTTTTCGCGCCGCCACGTGAAAATGACAATAGCCGATAATGGACGGGGATTTCCTGCACAAGCGCCTTCGGCCGCGGACGGGCATTTCGGGATCATTGGCATGCGTGAGCGCGTGCAGCAAATGGGCGGCCACATCGAAGTATCGAGCAGGCCGGGTGAAGGTACGCAAGTGCAGGTGGATGTTGCAACGGGGAGCGAAGCAAGAGAGAAATGAGCGAGCCTATAAGAATACTGGTGGTAGACGATCACGCCATTGTGCGTAAGGGCCTGGTCGCGCTGCTGAATACCATCGAAGGGCTTAGGGTGATTGCCGAGGCGTCGGATGGCGAGCAGGCCATCGTCGCGCACCGAACTCACAAGCCCGATGTGACGCTGATGGACCTGCGCCTGCCCAGGCTCGGAGGCGCCGACGCGATTGCGGCAATCCGAAAAGAGCAGCCCTCAGCGCGCGTTATCGTGCTCACAACCTTTGACGGCGACGAGGATATCTTTCGCGCACTACAAGCCGGCGCGAAGGGATATCTGCTCAAGGGAATGGACGCCGCAGAACTCACTGAAGCAATTCGCGCTGTGTATGCGGGAAGATCCAGGATTCCTGCCTCGATCGCAGAGAAGCTGGCGGAGCGCATGGGCGGCCCCGAACTCACTACGCGCGAGTTGGAAGTGCTGAAGCGCATCGTGGCTGGCCGCAGCAACAAGGAGATTGGCAGCGACCTGCACATTTCCGAGGCGACCGTGAAGACGCACATCAACAGCATCCTGAGCAAGCTGGGCGTCAGCGACCGCACGCAGGCCGCTACCAGCGCTCTGCAACGAGGGATCGTACACCTTGAGTAGGAGAGCAGTTATGCGCAGAATGTTGGCACTTGTGCTCGTCCTGCTGAGCTCTGTGGTCCTCTGCCCGGCGCAGAAGGCTCATGAGAACTGGCAGCCTGCAACACCGCAGGAGCTGCAGTCGCTGCTCCCGCCGCGCGCTCCCGTCGTCCGTGAGCGCATTGAGACGGAGATGCGCACCGCATCCGGCATTACCGACGGCAAGGGGAAGTACATCGCCGGGGTCGTCCTTATCACTGCGGGCTATTCGGCCGATGGCAAGTACTCTCACTTCTTCTTGACGCAGGTGCCGCTCAGGATCGGCGAATTCCAACTGGCTCCGGGCTCGTACCTCATTGGATGGAACCACGAGGACGATGCGCTTGACGTCAAGTTCTATGATTCCGCATCCGGCTTGCTCCTTGGCTCGGTTCAGGCGCGGTTGAGCCAATCGATAAGGCGCGTGGAGTCTTTCCGCATCTGGCCTCCTGACGATCATTCGGTGATACAGATTGGGCGGTTTACATTTCCGTATCGGATTGGAGATTGAATGCCCCTCATGCAGGAAGAAAAGCGGGACGAGAAGAGCCGTCGCAGGCTCTTAGGCATTCTGGAAGCCAATTGGCGCATGGAAATGAGCGGGTTCTATACCTACCAGACTCTGGCCGGGCGAGAACCGGATTCTATTCGCAGCCAGAAGCTGCACCACATGGCCGAAGCCGAAGCTCAGCACGCTGCGGAGTGGGCCACGCGCATCCAGGAACTTGGCGGAACCGTTCCGAAGTATCACGGCAAACCCACTGGAGATGCCGACAGCCTTGCAAACCGCATGGGCGGCGAGCGAATGGCGCTGCGCAGGCTAGAGATCGACGAGAGCCGCGCCATTGCCTCCTACAGCAGGCAGCTGCAGCAGTTGGGAGACGAGCGCAGCCTCGAGATATTGCGCCGGGTGATCGAGGAAGAGCGCGAGCACTACCGCGAGTTGAGCAGCCTCATTCGCCAGCACTACCCGCGGCGGCCAGTCGAGGATCGGCATACAAATCCCAAGGTCCTGCTCGATGATCTGCTGGCCAAGCGCAACGGATCGGGGCGGCAGGCCGCCGGCTGGATCGGAGACGCGATCTACGGCGTCAACGACGGCCTCGGCGCAATCTTCGGCATCGTTTCGGGCGTGTCCGGCGCCACCCTCGGCAATAGCCATTACGTGCTCCTGGCCGGAATTGCCGGCATGATTGCAAGCGCGCTTTCTATGGGATCGGGCGCGTACCTGGGCGCGAAGAGCGAGCGCGAAATCTATGACGCCGAGCTGCATCGCGAGCGCGAAGCCATCGAGATGAATGCTCCGGAAGCGAGAGAGCTGCTGTCGCTTTACTACCAGGTAAAAGGACTGCCCGAAGACGACGCCGACCACATGGTGGAGCATATTGCGAGCGACAAGGAACAGTTCCTGCGCGCGCTCGCGTCAGAGCAGTTCAATACCTCCGAAGAAGGGCTGCGAAAGCCGATGGTCGCGGCGTCGTCCGCGGCTCTCTCAACCGCTGTTGGCGCGTTCGTTCCAATCATTCCTTTCTTTTTCCTTACGGGATACGAAGCGATCATCGTATCCGCTATTGTCTCGCTCGCTGCGCACTTCGCCGTCGGAGCGGCAAAGTCGCTCATCACCGTGCGCTCATGGTGGGCCAGCGGACTGGAGATGACAGCCGTTGGCGCAGTCGAGGGCCTGGTCACCTATTTCATAGGAATCGGATTGGGTCACGTCGGAGCCTAGCACTGGCCGTCCACGCATGCGCGCTTCGCGCCACCCAGGCCAGTGGCCACTCCCGACGATCGTGGAGCTAGGAGGCGACTTGGGCTTTGGCGAGTTCTCTTGCTTGTTTCCTTGCGTCGAATTCTGCGGTGCGTTTTTGGATTCGGTCCCAGAGCTCGTAGGTGTATTCGACGGATGGGTATTTGTGGGTCATGCCTACGAATAGGGTCTTGTCCTTGGACACCTCGTATCGGTCACCGGTGAAGTCTTGATCTTCTGAGTCTGCGGCGGAGTTGGCGTCTTGACGTACGGGTGTTTCGACCTCGTTCCCTGCGCTCTCTTCGCTCAGGAGTCCTTCGTTCCCTGCAGTGCTCGCTTGTTTTTCGCTTGCCTTGTTCGAGAGCGGCAACATTTGTTTCTCCGGGTTATCTTTGTTGGCTCTTTCCCAGCGTGTGAGGTTCTGCTCTGCAGTGCGGTAAATGCGGAAGTACGTGTTCGCTGTGCGGATATCGATTTTTCCGTCGCTGAACGCCAGAGCGACGACGGAGAAATTGTGCTGGAGAGCTTCGCGGGTCGCGGCAGGGACCAGGTCGAGCTTGGGGCTGTAGGCAGAGGCGGCGCGGAGATCGCTGAGCCGTCCACCGATGTGCTGGAAGCAGAAATTCATGCCCTTGAGGGCGGCTCCGTCGCAGCGGGAACCGTCGGGCTTGGTATGAGAGCAGAGCGGGAAGACGCCTGTTGCTTGTTCCATTCGGTGAGACTCCTCGAAAAAGTTGATCCAAAAGCGAAAGGCGCAGCTTCTGGCTGCGCCTCGTAGAGAATCTTTCCCTCTATTTTTAGAATAGCAGCTTAAGAAAACTCACCGGACATTGCTTAGTGCCGTGTTTTGTGCGGGTTAGAGGCTATAGGGCTTGACAGGGTTTCCGGGGTGAGGATGCGGTGGATGGAGTTCGGTGGCCCCGCTTTGGTCGGCCTTTGCCGTTGGCTGCGAGATGCCAGTGAGCCCGGAAGACGCAGCCCTCTTTGATCGAATCATCAATACCGCTTGCCGGGTCCCCGGTCCCGAACGATAACTCCTTATCCTTGTATGAAGTACAATTTTTAGAGATGCCGATGGCCGACTCTTCACAGCCCGACTACTTTGCCGTCTTTGGCCTCCCTCGCAAGCTGACCCTGGACTTGGCCGCCCTCGAGCGGGACTTCTACCGGCTTAGCCGCAAGTACCACCCCGACGTGTATGCGACCAAATCGGCCGAGGAGCAGCAGTGGAGCCTCGACCAGACCTCGCTCCTTAATGATGCCTACCGCACCCTCAAGAATCCTGTGACCCGAACCGAGCACCTTCTGGCTCTGGAGGGAGTCGTGCTTGAGGCCGGCAAGTCTGAGGACGGGACTCCGAAGGACTCGCGCGTGCCGCCGGACCTCTTGGAAGAGGTGTTTGAGCTGAACATCCAGCTTGAGGAGATGCGCTCGAACCGCAAGATGGGCGAGGATGATCCCGCCCTTCGCGCCGATCTGCAGACCGCCCGGGCCAACTTTGAATCCCAGCTTGCCGAACTCGACTCCAACCTTAAGGAGCAATGGGCGAAGTGGGATGTCGCACTGGATGCAGCGAGTGCGGACGAGAAGACTAAAATAAGGGATGAGATGGTTGCGCTGCTCGATCGGCGCCGGTACATCCGCAACCTGGTCCGCGGCGTAAATGACGCGCTGGAAGCCTGAGTGAACTCGCGGCCCTCGGGCTGCCCATCAAACAAAGCAGAGAAGAGAATGTCACAAGCCCCTATTGTCGGAATCGACCTCGGAACCACCAACTCCCTTGTGGCCTTCATGCAGGGCGACCACCCCGTGGTGATCCCCGGCGAGGATGGCTCGAACCTCGTTCCGTCTGTGGTCGCGATTCCGGAGTCGAAGCAGGTTGTGGTCGGCAACGCGGCGGGACGGTTTCTGGCAACCGCGCCGGAACGCGTGATTTACTCCGCCAAGCGGCTGATGGGACGCGGCGTCGAAGACATCCAGGAAGAGCTGAAGCTGTTTCCATTCCATGTGGCGCCGGACATTCAGCCGGGCGAGGTTCTGCGATTGCAACTGGGCGAGCAGCAGTACACGCCGCCGGAGATCTCGGCGTACGTTCTGCGTCAATTGAAGAAGAATGCGGAGCGCTACTTCGGGACTCCGGTGACGAAGGCCGTAGTTACGGTTCCGGCCTACTTCAATGATGCGCAGCGGCAGGCGACGAAAGACGCCGGGCGCATGGCAGGGCTGGAGGTTCTGCGGCTGGTGAATGAACCGACGGCTGCAGCGCTCGCCTATGGACTGGATCGCGAGAAGGCCGGGACGGTGGCGGTCTACGATTTGGGTGGCGGCACGTTCGATGTGTCGATTCTCAAGCTGCATGAGGGCATTTTCGAGGTGATCGCTACGAATGGCGACACTCATCTCGGCGGCGACGACATTGATAATCTGCTGATTGCCATTGCACTGGATGACATTCACGGCGAAATGGGCGTGGATTTGCGCGAGAGCCCCGAAGCTGTGCAGGCGATTCGCAGGGCGGTGATTGAGGCGAAGATTGTTCTTTCATCGGCGGACAGTGCGCGCATCAGCGTGCAGCTTCCCGGCGGGCAGCCGTATAACCGGGAGATCACCCGTGAGCAGTTCGAGCAGATTATTGAGCCGGTTGTGAACCGCACGGTTGGTCCGTGCAAGCAGGCGCTGAAGGATGCGGGGGTTGCACCCGAGCAGATTGATGAAGTGGTGCTCGTCGGCGGATCGACACGGATTCCGCGCGTGCGAACGCTTACGGATGAAGTCTTCCACCTGAGCCAGCGTGGAAAGAAGCCGCACATTGAGTTGAATCCCGATGAGGTGGTGGCGCTGGGCGCGGCGGTGCAGGCGAATATTCTGGAGGGCGGATCGGCCGCTACGCAGGACATGCTGCTGCTCGACGTGACTCCGCTCTCGCTGGGTATTGAGGCGCTGGGCGGAGTGGTTGCGAAGATCATCCAGCGCAACTCGACTATTCCGGCTTCGGCGACGGAGCACTTTACAACCGGAGTGGATGGGCAGGCGAACGTTGCGATCCATGTGCTGCAGGGGGAGCGCGAATTGGCGAAAGACTGCCGATCGCTGGCGCGCTTTGATCTGAAGGGCGTTCCGCCGATGTCGGCGGGACTGCCGCGCATTGAGGTGAAGTTCCTGATTGATGCGAACGGAATCCTGCATGTTTCCGCGTGCGAGCAACGCAGCGGCAAGGAAGCGGAGATTGAGGTGAAGCCCACGTACGGCCTCACGGATGAGCAGGTCGAGACGATGATTCTGGATTCGTTCGACAATGCCGAGGAGGATTTCCGGCAGCGTCAGCTTATTGAGGCCAGGAACGAGGCCAACACCATTCTGGCAGCGGTGGACAAGGCGCCGTCGAACCCGGCATGGCAGCAGCTAACGGAAGATGAGCGGAAACAGATAGCGACGTTGTGCGAGGAGCTTCGGGTTTTGAAGGAAGGCGACGATCTGCCGAGCCTGCGCGCGGGGACAGAAGCGCTGGACAAGGCGACGCGGCGCTTTGCCGAGCTTATGATGGATGCCGCTGTCAGCAGTGCGATTGGCGGCCAGACGATGAAATCCGCCGGAGAAAAGCTGGGCGAGGGGCCGACGGCACCGCATCCTTTTGCGCCCGCTGAAATCAAGTAGAGAGTGATTATGTCCGACCAGAAAACAGTTCAGAACCAGCAAGTCGATCTCAGCAAGCCGCCTGGGCCCAATATGGTTCGCGTGACGTTCCTGCCCGAAGGGCGCACTGTTGAGTTCGAATATGGAACCATGCCCTACGAGCGCCATGGCAAGCCTATGTCCTTTTTGGATGTGGCGGAGAACTTCAATATCTTTCTCGATCACGCCTGCGGTGGGGCGTGCGCATGCACGACCTGCCACCTGCTTGTGAAGGAAGGCGCGAAGGGGATCAGCGAAGCGGAGGATGACGAACTGGATCGGATGGATATGGCTCCGGGCCTGCAGCTTAACTCGCGGCTTGGCTGTCAGGCGATCATTACCGGACCGGGGACTTACGTTGTTGAGATTCCTGACTGGAACCGGAACTACGTTTCAGAAGGCAAGCCGCTCGCGCTCGCGCAGAACAACAAGGAGTAAGGCATGGCACAGGACATTAACTGGAACGACGCAGAAGAAATTGGCATTCAGCTTCAGGAGAAGTTTCCGGATACTGACCCGCTCACCGTGCGCTTTACCGACCTGCACAAGAGAGTGACCGAGCTAGAGGGTTTCAAAGACGATCCCGGTAAGTCGAACGAGTCAAAACTCGAAGCAATACAGATGGCCTGGTACGAGGAATTCCAGGAGGCGTCGAAATAGCGCTTATAGTGCGCTGCTAGCATAAACAGCGACATCCCGTGTGCAACAGGTGTAAAAACCCTGACCTGAAGGGGTCAGACCTCGGTGGTTTTAAAGAGACTCGTTCGGCAGTGTGAGGGCATTCACGCGCCACACAATCCGGCCTTCAGTTGATTTCTAATTAGCCGGTGCTTTGCTCAGATTCTCCATAAGATTCCTGCAGATTCTTAGCACCATTGCCCTCGCGATAATTTTGCTTGCGAACAGGCTCTCCCGGGTGCATTATCGATGTGCTCGGCCGAACCCGAATCTCACAATGAACGTGCGCAAGTTGTTCGCTGTCACTCAATCGCTCCTTATCGGCTCCAGTCTGCTCGCTCATGCTCAGCTGTCACCGCAAGCCGAGCGCCCTATCGTAAAGAAGCAAGAGTCGATCCGAAGTGCATCGACAGATCGGAAGTCTTTCGGAAGGTTTCTGGGGTGGAAATATGCAGCCCTTGCACACCAGGACACGAGCAAATGGTCCCACAGGCACATTCTGCCGAGTACACAAGCAGTAAAGCCCGAAATAAAAGCTCAAGGCCCCGCAACTCTCAATGCAACGACCTTGACGACATCCTTCCCCTACGCGGGTTTTGCGAGCGCGCCAAAGCTTGAAACAGGGTCTATACCAACTGCCGTGGCGCAGGGAGATTTCAACGAAGACGGCAAGGTGGACATCGCCATTAGCAATGGAGGTGATAATACCATCTACGTGTATCTCGGGAACGGCGACGGCACCTTTGCTCTACCCGAGGTTCTCTACACAGCCGGGCAATCCCCTGTATGGCTAGCTGCGGCGAAACTTCGCGCGACAGGCCATCTCGATCTTATTGCGGTAGATGGAGACAGCAATCAGGTCGAGGTTTTCTCTGGAAATGGCGACGGCACCTTCCAGCAGCCTAAGGTGGTTGCAACCCTGAGCCAGATTCCCACGTTCGTGGTCACAGGCGATTTCAATAATGACGGCAATGAGGATTTGGCGGTCGGGCTCGTTATAGCACCTGCCGAAAACCAGCCGCAATTTGAAGTGCTGCTAGGGGACGGCACAGGCGCCTTCCCTTCAGTGATCACTCCGCCAGTTATCGATAACCCATTTGATGGGACGATTCCCACAAGCTGGCTGGCCTTAGGCGACCTAAACAAGGATGGTCAGTTGGACGTTGTCACTACTACATTTGGAGAGGGTATCGCCTACCTCAATCAAGGAGGCACTGCCTTCCTGCAGGGCAGTGGGTTCGGTCCGGTAGATGGAGCGGTTACGGTTGCGTTAGGGGACGTGGATAATGATGGCTGCCTCGATGCGATCGAGACTGGAGGCTGGGGCTATCTGACCATAGGAAAGGGGAATTGCGATGGTACATTCACGCAAGGAAATCCGGTTGCCGAGGTGGGCGATGTCGATTACGCGGTTGCGGTAGCCGACGTAAACGGCGATGGAAAGCCCGATATTGTGGCTGCCGGTGCTTTTACCGGCAATGAAATCGTTGTCGCGCCTGGAAACGGTGGCACTTTCGGCGGCTATCTCGTGTCTGTGATGGATGGGGACGGATCGGGCAATTTTTCGCCGCCAGCAATCTATCGAATAGCAGCGAATGCATTTTCTCTTGCAGTGACCGATCTAAAGGGAAATGGCCTGCCGGACATTTTGACCATAGGTCAGACAGAAAGCACCGCGACCCATCTCGTGAATGATGGCAAAGGAGGGTTCGGAGAGCCGAGCGGAGAATCCATCGGGTATTTGACTGGAGTTTCAAATGCACCAATACCAAGCACCAACCCGCAGACGGTAGACCTGAATAATGATGGCCATCCAGACGTGGTAGTGATTGAAAGCGGTCAGCTAAGCTCAGTGCCCTCACAAATCACTGCTCTGCTGAATGATGGGACAGGGAAGCTGCTGCCGCCCGTCAGGTCGCCGATCACAATTCTTCCTTACGCCGGATTGTTTCCGGTATTCACGTTCGGGAAGTTTCGGAATTCCACCACGGAGGACATGATCCTAGTCAGCGAATACGCCAGCGTGGATGGTTCCAACGACTCAAATGCAATCGCATTCATACCCGGAAATGGCGATGGAACATTTGGAGCCGCCGTAACGATCGCCGACCTGCCCGACCCTCGCACAGTTGTAAGCGGAGACTTCAATAAAGACGGCAAGCTCGACTTCGCGGTGTTCGGTTATCTGAACGAAAACGCTCCCGCTACCTGCGAATTGGATATCTTCCTCGGCAATGGAGACGGGACCTTCAAGCATTTAGCTCCGCAGACCTTTACGGCGCTGACCAGCGATGCTCCTCAGCAGTTGATCGCGGGTGACTTCAATCACGACGGCAAACCGGATCTTCTAATTGGAAACAATACGAACAACGGATGGGTGGCAAGCGGCGATGATCTTGATTTGATGCTGGGCAACGGGGACGGAACTTTTCAGGCGGCGACAACGCTGATGTCGCATTTCGGTCCGGTTGCGGTGGCAGATGTTAATGGCGATGGCTATCTCGATCTGATCCAGGCGCGAGATCCCGACGCCAATATCACAGATGAATCGCTCCTGGCAGTGGGTGGGCCGTTTATTGCGCCGGCGATCACCATTTATCTTGGCGGGCCGGGCGGGAGCTTCACCAAGAAAGCCACCTATGCTGCGCCCGGCGTTCAGATCCCTTCAGAAGCGCCGCCTCTGGTTGGCGATTTCAATGGGGATGGGAAGTTTGACATTGCGATCCCCTATCAACAATCGGTTTACGGCGCGCCATGGGAAAACCGGCTCCAGATCTTCCAGGGCAATGGAGACGGCACGTTTACGCCGAGTGGAGTTCCGTATCAGCTTCCCGCATACGATCTCCCAATCGCCGGAGGAGATTATCGCGGAGTCGGGGTGACCGATCTGCTCGATTTAGTCGGGTGGAGTTCTTCAATCAATACTCTATCCGCCGCAGCTGCTCCGGCCTTTGAGATCGAAGCTGACTCTTCGCCGCTGACCCGCAATCAGGGAACAGCAACAGTCACCTTAGCGCTGCCCGCGTCAACCAGCGAAACTGTTCAACTCAGCAGCAGTGATCCCGCCGTTACTCTGCCCGGAAATCTCACGTTCAGTCCGGGGCAAAGCCAGCAATCATTTAGTTTCAACCTGGGAGCGGGCTTCGATGCATCGCATCTGCTGGCCATATCGGCCACGATAGGAAGCGAGACGGAGTCGGCCTACTTTGCCAAAGCCAATCCGAACTTGAAGCCAGGCGTGACTGCATTTGTCGAGGGTTGGGAACAGGCGGTGACAACCATTTCGACTTCACCGGGTGGCTCGATTCAGTTTCTTTATATTTTGCAGAGCGTGGACGGATACTCTGGAAACTTCAGTCAGTTTTCGTGTTCAGGCTTGCCAGCCGGTGCGTCCTGCCAATTTGCACAGCCCAGCGCAACTCTGCTTCCAGGTGGCTCGGTGCAGGTCGCCTTCAGTTTGAATACAACTTCCTCAGTAGCGTCGGGAACCTACAATATTTCACTGAACAGCACCAATGGAGAGGTTTCCGCAACAGCGCCGGTCACGTTGGGAATTGGCGGATTTTCACTTGGTGCGAATCCTGCGATCATCCAGGTGAACGGTGCGAGCTATCCAAGCACCAGCGTGACGGCCTCATACATTGATTTGTACAGTCAAAATATCCAACTGAGCTGCAATGGGCTTCCCAGTGGCGCAACCTGCACGATTCCCAGCATCCTTTATCCAGCCAGTCCATCCACAACGGTGAGTCTTTCCGCGTCGTCGAGCGTTGCCGCGCAAGACTATCCCTTTGAGATCACCGGAACGGCGGGAAATCTGACAGCAACTGCCAACGCTACGCTGCGCGTATCAAATTTCACCGCCGCTCTGGAAACAAGTAGTGCTTCTCTCGGCCAGGGGCAATCCGCGAGTTTCAATGTCGAAATAAAGTCTCTGAATCATTTTTCAAACCAGGACATTTCGCTTTCTTGCCAGAGCAGTGCGAATGTGACCTGCACCACTCCCAGCGAATATGCTTCGGTAGCTGATGGCGGCTCCGTAACAATCCCTCTGAAGGTCACCTACAACGGCTCAAATACTGCTTCCCGAGCAAGGCCGCCGTTTGCACAACGGTGGACACCGGCCTGGGGTTGTGGCATCGGGTTCCTGCTCTTGTTGCCGAAGCGTCGGCGCAAATCCCTCGCTTCGATTTTGAGCATCTTCATCGTGCTTATTCTTCTTCCCCTTCTCTCAGCGTGTGGTGGCGGAAGCAATGCGGCCGTTGGTGGAGGAGGGACCTCCTCTGGTGGGGGGAGCGGAACAACCTCGACCGTGACCGTAGCAGTATCAACTCAGGCAGCTACCAGTTCCGGTAATCTCGTAAACAGCGCGGGGACAATTACGCTGACCGTCAGCAATTAGTGAAAACGTGCGTAGATATATGTCGCATGTTGAAACGAAATATGTCGGGTCTCGAAGGTAGCGATCGGCAACGCCGTGCCAGAGCGGCAGCCAAACGTTCCGCCCAAGAGGTGCGTCCGCCTGAGGACGTACATTAGTGTTGATGTACATGGGGAGGGCGGATGAGGTCGATAGTCTTCAGGTACTTTCTTGCGGCGGGCGTGGTTCTGAGTTTTCTTATGCTGACGTTGCGGGCTCAGGGTGCGGCGGTTCATGCGTGGCAGGGAACGATCGCGATTCCTACCTATGGGCTGGGGCCCGCGGATCCGAATCCTTCGTTTCCTCTCGTTAATTCGCGAGACGTCTATCCCTACACGATGCAGGACGACTTGACGCACGTTGAGGCGACGAAAACGTATCAGGCTCTGTATCTGGAAAATGAGTACCTGAAGATCATCGTCCTTCCGCAACTGGGTGGGCATGTCTATTCCATCTACGACAAGACGAACCATAAGGAGGTTCTGTATCGCGATCATGTGATCAAGTACGGTCTTGTGGGACCGCGCGGCGCGTGGATCTCCGGCGGCATGGAGTTTAGCTTTCCTTATGCGCATACGACGGATTCGGTTTCTCCGGTTGAGTTTTCCCTGCGGCATAATTCGGACGGCAGCGCCTCGGCGATTGTGGGGGCGATTGACTGGGTTTCAAACATGTACTGGGAAATCGCGATAACGCTGCGTCCCGATACTGCCAGGCTTGAGGAAGGCGTGACTCTCTTCAACGCCACTCCGCAGCAACACCTGTATCTGTTTTGGACGAATACTGCGGTGAAAGCTACAGACGATTTGCAGTACGTCTATCCGATGCGGGAGACCATAGAGGACGATCCGTTTGCGATTGTGCAGAAATGGCCGGTGTGGGACGGGGTTGACCAAAGCTGGTACAAGAATGTGGCGCCGGCGATGGCGATTTTTGGCCGCGCGGTTCAGCGGAATTTTTTTGGGGTCTACTATCACGCGTCCGATTACGGAGTTGTGCATGTAGCCGACTATCACCAGGACCCAGGCAAGAAAATATGGACGTGGGGCACGGCGAGGAGTGGGCGGATTTGGGACAAGCTGCTCAGCGATGACGATGGTCCCTATAACGAGATACAAAGCGGGCGCTTTTTCACTCAGGGATACCGCGAGTTCATGCAGCCGCGCCGGGTTGAGGAGTGGACGGAATATTGGTATCCGGTGAGTGGGCTTAAGGGTGGATTTGTGGAAGCCACGAGCCAGATGGCGATGAACGTGAACTACTCTGCGGGGAACATTGTGGTGAGCATGAGCCCGGTGGCCGATGTAACGGGCGCGTCCCTTCTTATTAAGGAGGGCGGGAAGGTTCTCGGTGAACAACGCGCGATCAACCTGACATCGATGCATACCTTCAATTACACGGTTGCTGTGAAGGATGTGAGCACGGCGAAGAAAGATCTGGATGTTGAGGTGACCTCCGCGAACGGTAAGTCGATTCTTCATTGGTCTGCGGCCGAGCCCCTGGACGGGAATCCTGACTTTGTGGCGCGTGCAGGGAATCGCATTATGACGGAGATTCGTGATTCTCCGAAGACTCCGACACAGGCGCTGTTTATGCGGGGAGTTCTGCTGCAGAAGATGGGTGAAGAGCAGCGTGCGGTCGCGGTCTATGACGAGGTGCTGCATCGCGATCCGGGCTATGTTCCGGCGTTGTTGAGAGAGGCGTGGCTCAAATACCAGGCTGGTGATTTTGTTGCGGCTGAAGCCTTGCTTGGCCGGGCGAAGAGCCGGGACGAGAGTGATGCCGCGGTTGAGTATGCGCTTGGGGTTGTGTATCGCGCGGAAGGTAAGCTGACGCTGGCAGAGGATGGGTTCTGGACTTCGATCCATTATGGTGGATCGGCTGCTCCAGCGCTGGTTGAGCTTGGCGAAATTGAGATTCGGCTGGGGCATTATCTCGAAGCGGAAAAGCTGTTGACGCGGGCAGTTACTTATAACCCGAGCGATGCGTTTGCGTTTGCTGACGTTGCTGTTGCGGAGCGGCTGGCGGGGAAGTCGCAGGATGCGACGCAGGCTTCGGCAAAGGCGGTCAAAGAGATGCCGCTGCTGCCTTATGCGCTTGTCGAGCAATTCGAGAACAAGCAGGCTGCCGGAGGTGCGGATGCGGCGGGGTTGAAGGCAGTCATGAATTCGGACCCGGAAAACTATCTCGCGGTTGCGGCGTGGTATCACAGTTTGGGGGCGTGGAAGTCCGCCGATGCAGTCCTTCAGGCGGAGACGACAAACTGTCCCGCGGGTTCTATAACTCCGATGGTCAGTTACTACCTGGCGTCCGACGCGCATCATGAAGGCGACGCTTCGAGAGCGGAGCACTATGCCCAGGAGGCGGCTACATCGAGGAGTGTGGCGGTATTCCCGAATCGACTGGAAGATTATTCGATATTGGTGGATGCGTTGAAGGCTGATCCCGGAGACGCGCAGGCGAAGTATGAAGTGGGGACCTTTCTGTTTGCGCACGACCGCTACGATGAGGCGGCGACGCTGTGGCGCGAAGCGGTGAGTGCAGGCTTCACTAATTCTGTTCTGCTGCGGAATCTGGGACTATATGACTGGCAAGTGAAGCATGACGTCCAGAAAGCTGCAGAGGATTATGCGGGTGCAATTCAACTAAGCCCGCATGAGTACAGGCTGTATCCGGATCTGGATGAGATATACGAACAAGAGGACAAAGTAGCTGCGCGGGAAGAGCTATTTCAAAATGCTCCGAGCGATGTGCTGGCTCAAGATACAGTTCAGGCGCGGCGTGTTGTGCTTTTGATGGAGCAGCAGCAGTACAGCGAGGCGTTGACCACGCTTGCGAGCCGCACCTTTACGCCTTGGGAAGGCGGGATGGCTGTTCACGGCATGTATGTGGTCGCCAATCTCGAGAGCGGTAAGCGAGAACTTGCTGGTAAGCATCCGGCGGAGGCTGAGAAATACTTTCGCGCGGCCATGCTGTATCCGGAAAATCTGGGCACAGGGGCACCGGACCAGCCGGGTGACGCGGAGCAACTTTATTGGCTGGGGAACGCGATGGAGGCCGAGGGTCAGGACGGCGATGCGAAAGCCGCGTGGAAGAAGGTTGCTGACCAGGCAGAAAACCGCGAGGGGCATTGTGATTTGTTTCCGGCGCTTGCAGACGAAAAACTCGGTAACCAGAATGAGGCGAAAGAGATGTTAGAGCAATGCACCCGCGCCGCTGAGCAGCCGAACGCGACAGCGACCAGTGTTTTCTATGCGGGAATCGCAGAGCGGCATAGCGGGAATGGTGAGCGCGCGCGGGAAGACTTCCATCGCGTGCTCACCATCGATCCACTTTATTGGCAGGCGCGCATCGCGCTGGGCGATGCGAGGACGGTTGCGACGGCGGCCTATTGACCTGCATCTTTTCCTGTCTGGCTGAGGTTGATTCCGAGTTGCTGGCACTTTTTATAGAAGTGGCTCCGCTCCAAGCCTAAGGACTTTGCGGTATTTGTGATGTGGTGGTGGTGGCGTTCTAGCTCGGCGAGCAGCGTGGCCCGCTCGAAGTCGGCCACTCGGCTTGCCAGCGGGCCATCCGTTGATCCTGTTGGGACGGTCGATGTTCGGGCAGAGTCTGCGGTTGCGCCCGGCAATGCTGCGTCGATTGTGTCCAGGTCAACGGCTCCATCGGCCAGCAGGAGTAATCTCTCCACTGCATTGCGGAGCTCGCGCACGTTGCCGCGCCAGGGCAATTGCTGCAGAGCTTCAATGGCCGCAGGAGTGAATGGCGATGGTCTCCAATTATTCTGGGTGCAAATCTGGGTGGCGAAATACTCCACCAGAGCGGGGATGTCTTCGCGACGCGACCGCAATGGAGGAAGCGTGATGGGAAATACGACCACGCGATGGTAGAGGTCGCGGCGAAAGCTGCCTGCTTCAACCATGTCTTCGAGATTGCGGTGAGTGGCAACGAGCACGCGAACGTTGACCGTTACGGGCTTGTCACCGCCGATGCGCTCCACTTCGGATTCTTCGAGCACGCGCAATAATCGCGTCTGTAATGCGAGGGGCATGTCTCCGATTTCGTCGAGAAACAGGGTGCCGTGATGCGCCTGCTCGAATTTTCCGATATGCCGCTGCGCCGCACCGGTGAATGATCCTTTTTCATGACCAAACAACTCGGACTCAATCAACTCAGTTGGAATGGCTGCGCAGTTGAGAGTTATAAAGGGGCTGGCAGCGCGGGAGCTTTTGTCATGCAGAGTGCGCGCGGCGAGTTCCTTGCCTGTTCCAGTTTCACCGTAGATGCAGACGCGAGTCTCGCTCGCGGCGACGCGATCGATTTGAGCCATGACGCGCCGCATTGTTTCGCCCGTCCAGACAAGCTCGCGCGTTCCAACCTGACGGCGCAGTTCACGATTTTCGATTTCCAGCCGCTTGAGCTTGAGCGCGTTCTCGACAGTGAGCAGAAGCTTATCCGTGGAGATTGGCTTCTCCAGAAAGTCGAGAGCACCGAGTCGCGTGGCGCGCACGGCCATTTCAATATGCGCCTGGCCGGACATCATGACGACAGGCGTGACGACTCCGCCGGTTCGAAGATCTTCCAGCAAAGCTAACCCATCGCGGCCGGGCATGACGACGTCAGAGAGAATGAGATCGAACGGCTGCGATTTTGCGAGCTCCAGGGCGCGTGATGCTTTGTCGCATACAGTGGCTTCATGTCCGGCGAGACGGAAGGCACGGGACAGCGATGCCAGAGTGCTTGCGTCGTCATCGACGATGAGGATGTGGGCCTTGTTCATGCCTGAAGCTCCGATGCGGCAAGCGGCAGTTCAATAACAAACCGCGCGCCACCGTTCTCGCCGCGCTCGGCGGCGATGGTTCCATGATGATCGGCTACGACGGATTGCACAATCGCGAGTCCTAGGCCGGTGCCATGCCGCTTGGTTGTGTAGTAGGGGGTAAAGAGGCGACTGCACTCTTCAGGCGTGAGGCCCGCGCCGCTGTCGGACACGAAAAGCCGAGCGGTATCGCTGCCGCGCTCAGCGGCAATGGTCAGCGTTCCTCCATCGGGCATTGCGTCCATTGCATTCAACACCAGGTTCGATAAGGCGCGGTGCAGCAATTCAGCATCGGCAGAGATGGGCAGCGGCGAGGAATGCACTTGTGTTTGCAGCTGGATGTCTTTCTCCGTTAAGGCGGCCTCGTAGAGCGAAGCGACACGCCTGACTGCGTCTCGTGCGTCCATAGGCTCGACTTGTGGCTTGGGCATCTTTGAGAAATCGCTGAAGCGGCCAATGATGACTTTCAGGTTTTCGATCTCGGCCCGTAGCGTCGTAGTGCTCTCATTGAAAACTTCGTCGAATTCTTCAGGCGGAAGCTTCTGGGCGCGGATCATGTTCTCCACGGTGATTTGAAGCGGGAAGAGCGGGTTTTTGAGTTCGTGCGCAAGGCGCCGGGCCAGCTCGCGCCATGCCGCCACGCGCTCGCTCTGCACAAGACGCTCGCGCTGCTCGGACAGTTGTTCCGTCATGTGGTTGAAACTGTCGGCCAGCACCCCTACTTCATCGCGCGCATTGATCTCAACCCTTGTATTCCAATCGCCGGAGGCCACCTGGCCTGCGGCATACGCGAGCTGCTCAATGGGCCGCGACACGCGGGCGGCGATCCATAAGCTGGCGGCAATTGCGAAGAGGATGCCCAGCCCGGCTCCCCCATAGGCGATGGAGCGTATGTGGTTCTGGACCTCGACCATTCCACGCCGCGAGTTGGCCACTACCAGCACGGCCAGCACGTCACCGTCTGCTCCCTTTAATGGAATGGCCGTGGCATTGACGCTGTCTTCACGGTGCTGAGTTAGATAGACGACCGCTTCAGCGTTGTGGTCGGTGGTTCGCGCCTGATCCACAAGCTGCCGGTAGGCCTGCGTGGTGCCGGCCGACTGAGACGTTTCGGCGAAATTGACGGGGGAAAAGCCAGCGGAGAGATTACGGTAAAGAAAGACCTGCGTGCCAGCGGACACGGGAAAGTCGCGTAGCGTGTTCGCATTGAGATTGCGACCGCCGACTACATACATTGGTGGATTCGAGTTCTGAACAGCGCACGCAGCAAAGATGCCGACTTCAGATGCGCCATCGGGCAGGTCTTCCTGCTTGAGAAACGCTGGCTGCCCGGCGGAGTGAACCGCTGGCTCGTTGTAGCCGAAGCGCGCCGGCCACTGCGCCGAGGAGATGATGCTGCCGTCGGCCGCGACCAACTCAAGGTCGTCCATCTGATACTCGCGCGCGAGGCTGGCGGCAACATTCAGGTACTGTGCTGTGTCACCGCCGTTGGCAAGCTCGAATGCGATGCGCTGCACTGCATCGCTGGACGCGATGCGATCCAAAGCGGCAGAGGTGTCGGCTGCGTTTTGATCGAATTCTCGTTGGAACTGGTTTACGAGAGCGGCTGTCTGCTCGCGATCGAGTCCGTCAAATACCCGTCGTACGCGAACAGATATGGTCCAAGCGACGGCAGCCACAATGACGACGACAGTGAGTGAAAAGGTGAGGAGAAGTTTCTGACGGAGCGTCACTTTGCGCCCTCCATGGAAACGTCTGCCAGCAATGGTTCGCCGTCCGGTGAGAGGCGAATATCACGGACCCGCTCGCCCAGGGCCCATGCGCGCGGGAGCCACAGTAATGGAACGACTGTATTGGATTGCAGCGCAGAGTCTTCCGCCTGCCAGATGGATCTTGAATTCGCGCCGCTCACAGTTACATCGAGCTTGAATGCGGCGAGCATTTCATCGAGAGCCGCACGCGGATCGGTCTCCTCAAGATGAACCCGCCGCAGCATGATTGCGGCCGGCTCGCCTGTCGAAGCCATGCGCACGTTGAATCCAACTTCGTGCAGGTTGAGCGCCAATCTTTCACCGGCGAGATGCATGGTTGCTCCGCCGGATTCGGTACCGAGCAGCACCGCCGTGGGGAAAGCTCCACGGCGAAAGGTGCGGGCGCGGTTAAGGTCGCGGTCTGTCACAAACAGGAAGGAGTAGCCGCTTACGCTTTGCGGCAGAAGACTGGCGTCGACTTCGCCCTGCTTTTGAAAGATCACGTTATAGAGCGCTGCGCGATCGACAGCGAGGGCGGCAGACTGGCGCATTGCTGCATCCGCAAACACACCCTGAGCAGGGAGCGCCAGCGCGACGAGGTCGACTGGCCGCGAGACCAGAACGTTCATATGCTGTTGTTGCGCCTGGCGAAGCAGCTCCGGCGGGACTTGAACGATATCAGCGCGGCCAACGCTGAGATCAAGCCATTGATCGCGCGGGCTCCGGTGCTGAAAAATCTGCACTGAATCCAGGAAGGGCCTTCCCTGCCAGCAATCGGCGTAAGCGGTGAGCATGAGCGCGCCGTTTGTGAATCCGGAGACGCGGAAAGGACCGGAGCCCAGAAGCACGCCGGATGGGTCTTTCCTTGAGACAGCGAATTGAGTTTGCGCCAACAGCTCCGGCAGATCGGGATAAGGCTTCGCCGTTGTAATGATGACCGTCGTGGGGCCGGCGGCATACACGCCGTTCCACGGGCATTGAAAGCCGTCAGAGACGCCGTTTGGGCACAGCGCGGTAAGCGATGCGACGACGGCGTCGGCGGTCAGCGGTGTGCCATCCTGAAAGCGAACTCCGGGACGAAGTTGAAAGTTCCAGCGCTGATCGTGATTCTCCTGGCTCCATTGCAGGGCAAGGGCAGGCTCTGCCGCGCCGAAGTCGTTGAGCTTCGTCAAGCCGTCGAGGACAAGCCGCCGGGCGAGTCCGTCCGGCGCCCATGCGTCGCCATGTACCTCGATGCGTAGCGCACCGCCGTAATGGGGACGCGTTCGCGCGCTCGCCGCGATGGTGGCGCACATGAGCACCGCGCTAATTGCAGCTTGCCGCAACACTCCACACCTCGTATTCGTCTGACGCTGCTTTGTGAATGACCACGGTTGCATTGTCTTCGCTGCTTGCGGGCCATATTGCCGTTACCACTCCGGGCACTTGCAGCGGCGCGCTGACGGGAAGCGCCTCACGGCCGGAAATCTCATACGCGCGCAAGCTGTCGCCAGCTGCGGCAGATCCTGAGCCTGAGACGATGAGCTGCGTTCCCGATCCGCAGGCCGAATGAACCGCAGCGAAGTCGCTGCCCCAGTTATCTGCTCCGTTGACGGGAATGGTGATGTTGCTTTGGACCAGAACAGCGGAACCGTTCACATTGTTGAGGAGCGTGGCTGAACCGTTTACGCGGGGGATATCCGCTGCTTCGTAAAATGGCGCGAGCTGCATTCCGAAGCCCGGCACTACGACGCCCATAAAGTAGTCTCGTGCTGAATCGTAGAAGGCCTTTTGCGTGGCCGTTATCGGCCACGGATCGTCACTTCCAGAACAGGTAAGCGTGATGGCGGACCAATTATTCGATCCGCGGCAAAGGACACCGGGCAGATATGCGTCAAAGAGATGGTCCTGCGCTGCGGCGATTCGTCCGCGCACGTCTCGAGAGAGGGGCGCGAGGAATGGAATTGTAAGCACCTGCTCCTCTTTCCAGGGGGAAGGTGGCGTTGTGGGCGTCGCTGTTCTGACGTAGACCATGACCCGCTGTGGTTCCAGCACGAGCAGTCGCTGTTCGCCTGTGGATGAGAATACCTGCGCGTCGAGCACGGGGTCGGACTCAGTGATGATGGTTGTCTGCCGCAGCGTGAGGGTGGGAGCACCCGGCGCGGCAGAAGACGCATCCAGCTTTACCGGCAGCATAGTCACCCGGGTTTCGGTGCCTTCCTTTACTTCGGCAATCCAAAGGCCGCCGCGCAGATTCTCTGACAACGTGACGCGAACCAGCGTGGTGCTGTCACCGCTGCCGGGCACGATTCCAAATGAGCGAAGGTCTTGCTCCAGCAATTGCCGAATCTGCGGAACTTCGGTTGCAGGAAGTGCCGAGCGATTGTTCAGCACCAACTGCACCGGGCCGGGGCCGGAAAGCGATGCGATTTGACGGGCCAAAGCGGCGGCAGGCTGATCCCAACTCACCGCCTGCGCGCTGGGAAGCAGTGAGGCCAATGCAATCGCCACAACCAAAAGCCGAGCTTTCAAGATCATTAGCTGGGGCGGATTATATAGCACGCACATGATGGCTCCCGCGTTGCAGCATCGTTTATGTTTTCCCGGAGTGGCGCCTCCGACGGCAGCCACCCCGGGTTCTGGCTGGGAGAGTTCCCGTGAGCCTGCCTCCGACAAGCCGGGAGCTGTCCAGTCGGGCTAGCGGGCGGCTGGATCCCCGTTATTCGGGTTCGCGCTGCCCGCGCCGAGCGGCAGATGTTGCGGGCCGGAGGCTAAGCCGCCTCCGAGGCCACGGAAGAGGTCATTCGCGAAGAAGAACTTTCCGTCGGACGGAACCATGACCATTTGAATTTTGTCCGACAGCCGCTCTGCGATGATCTTATTGATGAGCAGGGGCGATTGATTCAGCAATTTCCCTTCGGCTTCCATCTCTGCGTCGTCAGCTGCCGCTGTCACGCGGATTCGGTTTGCCTCGGCTTGCGCAAGCAGATTCCGGCGTTGCAGTTCTGCCTGGCTGTCGATGACTTTGGCCTGCGCTTCTGCCTGGGCATTCTCAATGGTTGACTCCTTCTGGGCTTCCGCTTCGAGCTTGGCCTGCTCGATCTGCTTCTGCTTGAGGGGCAGCGTGTACTTCATGGCGTCGGACTCGCCTTTGGCCTCCACGACTTTGGACTGAGCGTCGGCCTGGGCCGCCGTAACCTTGCGCCGGGCGTCGGCCTGAGCCGCCGTAACCTTGCGCCGGGCGTCGGCCTGAGCCTCAAGTTCGGCGATCTGCACCTCTTTTTGCTGCATGTCGGTTTGCACCGTGAGTTCGTTGTCTTGCTGCTCCTTCAGCAAGAGGTTTTCGAGTCCTGCAGCGTATTGAGGAGGCAGCTCGACGTTTCGCAGCATTACTTCTTCGACGAGAATTCCATCGCCCTGCAGCTTGCTGGTGATGGTGTCGGCGGCCTCACGGCGAACCTCGCCACGCTTGGAACTGAAGATCTCTTGCACGGTATATGCCGGGGTGAGTTCGCGCCATGCGCTTGCCACTATGGCCGGCACGACGGCTGAGTCCACGGGACGGGGCAGATGGCTTTCGATGTAATCAAGCCGGCGTGGATCGAGGCGGTAACGGACGGTGACTGCGAGTCCGATGTTCAGCCCTTCTTTCGATTGCACGTCGAGTGGCTGCGCGGCAGTTTTGCCGTGTCCCTCCGCTCCGGCGGTAAATAGCCGATCACGCAGATCGAAGACCTGAACACTTTCGAACAGCGGCATGATGATGTGACTTCCCGCATAGAGCGTGCCAGGCAGTGTTCCGCGAACCTGGCTGATGCGGACGCCTCCCATTCCCGCAGGGATGACGATGATGCTTTGGGCCAGCAGCAGCGGCATGCAGGCGAGCACCGCGAGCCAGGTCCCAATGCGCCACCGGATAGGTTCCGGTTCCGGAAGCGCGGGTGCTCCCTCCGCTGCGGCAGCGGTTTTCCAGCGATACTCCATGAGCATCCATAGGTCGTACAGAGTGATGGCGAATGCGGCAGTCAGCAGCAAAACTCCCGCGGCGATGAGCAGATATTTCAATGCGAGCATGACCTCTCTCCTTGTTGTTGCCGTTTTTCTTGTTCGGTGACTGGTCCGGCTGCTCGTCGTTGGGCGAGAAACAGTCGAACAAGGCCACCGAACACAAGCTCTTCCACCAGCACCCCGCACGAGACGCTCAGCAGCAGGGCGCCGATTACACTCAGAATTTCCGCAAAGAGTTCCATGACAGTCCTCGATTCACTTCGCTTACTGACCAACCTGTGTTGCCGGGGTGATTTCAGAAGGCGCAGAGGCGCGAACCGCAGGCGAAGCTTCCGGAACGGCCATCGCAGTAAGAACAGGCGCTGGTGAAGCGACACTTTGCGGGGCAGCGACTGGCGAACCGAAGATCGCCGCCGTCTGCTCATCGCGCTCGGCGACGATTTCGACGGTGTCGCCTGCCCTGACTTGCGCAAAGAGCTTGTCGAGATCGCGCTGACCCATGCGGATGCATCCATGCGAGGCAGCCTTGCCAATCGAGCGCGGGACGTTGGTGCCGTGAATGCCGTATCCCGCCACGCTTAGTCCCATCCAGCGATTGCCGACTGGGTTGTCGGGTCCTGCGGGGATCACCACTCCGTGGTGGTAATAGGTTGGGTTGACGACATGGTTGACGATGGTGAAAGTTCCAGTCGGGCTAGGCGTTGACGCCTTGCCCACCGCTACCGGGTAGATCGCTTTCACGGCGCCGTCTTCGAGCAGCGCCAGGCGGCGGTCCTTGAGGCTGACGAGAATGGTGCGGCTGACCTTCGCGGTCGCCAGCTTGGCATCGGCCTTTGTCGGTATGGCTGTGAGCGTCGCGCTCTGCGCGAATGCTCCAACGGGAATCAGAAGGCTGACTGCGGAAAGGATCGTTGCTCTTACTCGGCTGTTCATCTGTCACTCCCTCGCTGAATTTGCTCTGCGCCATGACATATTGCAGTGCGCGTGCCAGTCGGAGTGATGAGCGGAATCAATGACTTACGGGAGAATTGATGACGCGAAAACGCGTCATGGCAGACACGTCGTGTCAGGGCTGACACGAGAGGGCTGATGCATCGAACCAATATACTGAAACTCGGAGAGCGAGCAACGGTGCATCTGGAACGGATACTTGCTACGACGCGGGCCACGGTCGCGGCGCGACGAAAGCGGGTTTCGCTCGCTGAATTAGAGCGGCGCGCGGCGGACCATGCTCCTCGGGGTTTTGCGAGGGCTTTGCGGGAGCGGGCGGCATCTGCGCCGGCGATTATTGCCGAGTTGAAGAAAGCGTCGCCGTCGAAGGGGCTGATCCGTGCGGAATTTGAGGTGGCGTCGCTTGCGGAGTTGCTGAAGACCGGCGGCGCGACCGCGCTCTCTGTGCTTACGGATGAACCTTACTTCCAGGGAAGCCTGCGCAACCTGGAAATTGCTTCGGAACGGGCCGGGCTTCCGTGCCTGCGCAAGGATTTTATGGTGGACGAGTACCAGATCGTCGAAGCGCGCGCGCACTGTGCGGATGCGATTCTGCTGATTGTCGCTGCGCTGACGGACGCTGAACTGGCTCGCTTCAATGGCTTTGCGCACCAGTGCGGGCTCGATGTGTTGTGCGAGGTGCATACGGGTGAGGAACTCGAGCGGGTGCTCAGCCTGGGCTGCGACGCCTATGGAGTCAACAATCGCGATCTAGCGACATTTGAGGTTTCGCTCGAGACTTCGTTGCGGTTGGCCGAGCGTTTGCCCAGGGATGCGGTGCGCGTGGCGGAGAGCGGCATCCACACGAGCGAGGATATCGAGCAGTTGCGGAGTGCGGGCTTTGATGCGTTTCTGATTGGCGAGTCGCTGATGCGGCACCCCGATCCGGGTGTGGCGCTGCAACGTCTGCTGGCTCCCTTGATTGAAAAGGTAGCGCCATGTGGATAAAGGTGTGCGCGAACACTTCGCGTGAAGACGCGCTGCTGGCTGCGGAGGCGGGGGCAAACGCAGTAGGGTTTGTGTTCGCCGAGAGCAAGCGGCAGGTGACTCCGGCGGAGGTTCGATTGATTACACCTTTTCTTCCCGAGGAAGTGGAAAAAATCGGCGTCTTTGTGGACGCAACCTTTGCGAGCATGGCAGCCACAATTCGAGAGTGCGGCCTGACCGGCGTGCAACTCCACTCGGGTTGCGAAATCAACTCGGTGCAGCGGCTGCGAGATCGGTTTTCTGACCGGCTTAGGATTTTGAAGGTCATTCACTATCGTCAGGGTCTTCAGACTGAACTGCGGATGGCTGAGGACGATCCAAACATCGATGCTGTGCTGGTTGATTCGCGCACCGCGACGCTGCTGGGAGGTACGGGCGTTACGTTTGATTGGAACAGCGCGCAGGGCATTGTTATCGCATCGCCGCTGCAGGTTGTTGTAGCCGGAGGATTGACTCCAGAGAACGTAGCTGATGCTATCTCGATTCTGCGCCCGTCGGGCGTGGACGTGGCTTCAGGAGTCGAGGCGAGCCCGGGGAAGAAGGATCCGGAAAAAGTGTGGGCATTTATCGAGAACGCACGCATTGCGGCCGCCAAGTTTGGCTCTGCCGATGAGCTGCGCGTGTAGAAAATGATTTGCCGTTTTTCCGGTGTCCGTGTATCGTTAAAGGCAAGATGAGCAGCACGCATCGCCACTTTTTCGGCTTTACCTACCGCTATTGGCGCTCAATAGCGGCTCTGGCGGACGTGCACATCTGAAAAATTAGAAACAGACATTCAGATATCTACGAACTTCCAAAAGAGCCGCGGCCCGCAAAGGTCGCGGCTTTTTTATGGATTGAGAGGACATGATGTTGGCAGGCAGCGCTGAGACTCGAGCGGGGATCGAAGGGCGCTTTGGCGTTTATGGCGGGCGCTATGTGCCCGAGACGCTGGTGGCTGCTCTTGATGAGTTGCAGCAGGCCTATGCCGAGGCGCAGGCCGATCCCGCCTTTCAGTCACGGCTCGACTCGCTTCTGCATGACTATGCTGGACGCCCTACGCCGCTGTATTTTGCAGAGCGCCTGACGGAGACGCTGGGCGGCGCAAAGATTTATTTGAAGCGCGAGGATCTGCTGCACACGGGTGCGCACAAGATCAACAACTGCCTGGGGCAGGGCCTGCTCGCGCAGCGGATGGGCAAGCACCGCATTATTGCCGAGACCGGCGCGGGCCAGCACGGAGTGGCGACCGCTACGGTATGCGCTTTGCTAGGCATGGATTGCGTCGTCTACATGGGCGAGGAAGACATGCACCGGCAGGAGCTGAATGTGTACCGCATGCGGCTCCTGGGCGCGGAAGTGCGGGGCGTAAGCTCGGGATCAAAGACGCTCAAGGATGCAATCAACGAAGCGATGCGGGATTGGGTGACGAATGTGCGAACCACGCACTACCTGCTCGGCAGCGTGCTTGGCGCGCATCCGTATCCGGCGATGGTGCGCGACTTCCATCGGGTGATCAGCCGCGAAGCGCGCGTGCAAATTCAGGAGAAAGAGGGACGGTTGCCTTCGGCTGTGATTGCGTGCGTGGGCGGCGGATCGAACGCGATCGGCGCGTTTTATGAGTTCATTCCAGATAAGAACGTTCGCCTGATCGGAGTGGAAGCGGGAGGGCGCGGCCCGAAGCTGGGCGAACACGCAGCGCGGTTCCAGGGCGGAGCGCCGGGAGTGCTGCAGGGCACTTATTCCTATGTATTGCAGGATGACAACGGCCAGATTTCTCTTACCCATTCGGTTTCCGCGGGGCTTGACTATGCCTCTATCGGCCCGGAGCATGCGGCGCTGCACGACTCAGGGCGCGCCGAGTATGTGAGCGCGTCCGACGAGGATGCGCTGGCCGCTACTGTGAAGCTGGCACGCACGGAGGGAATTCTGCCGGCGCTTGAGAGCGCGCATGCGGTGGCGGAGTGCATTCGCATGGCGCCGATACTGGGGCGGAACGAAATTATCGTGGTCAACGTTTCCGGCCGCGGCGATAAAGATATGGGGATCCTGTCCCGCGAACTTAAATTGAAGGGAGCATAGACGTGCCGATTCGTTTTGCCGGCAAGCCCGGCCTTGTGGCGTACATTACGGCGGGCGATCCCGATATAGAAACGACGCGATCGATTGTGCTCGCCGCCATTGACGCGGGCGCGGACGTGATTGAGCTTGGGGTTCCGTTCAGCGATCCGCTGGCTGACGGGCCGGTGATTCAACGCGCAAGTGAACGAGCATTGAAGCGCGGCACTACTCTTTCTGACGTCCTTGCGCTTGCCAAAGAAGTTCATGTGGCCCGGCCCAATGCGGGTTTGGTGATCTTCTCCTATTTCAATCCGATTTTGCGGTTTGGGCTGGAGAACTTTTGCGCTGCGGCAGAAGCTGCCGGAGTAGACGGCGTGCTGGTGACTGACATGATCGTCGAAGAGGCGGCGGAATATCTGGCATGCCTCGACCGGCATAACCTGGCGCCGATTTTTCTTGCCGCACCAACCAGCCCGGATGAACGGCTGGAGCGCATTGCGGCGGTGTCGAAGGGATTTGTCTATGCAATTTCGCGCGTTGGGATCACGGGCACACAGGATTCGCTTGCGTCGGATGCGCAGTCGCTGGTGATGCGTTTGAGACGGCATACGAAATTACCGATCGCAGTCGGATTCGGCATATCCAATGCGACGCATTTTGCCGCAGTAGGTGAGTTTGCCGATGCCGCTGTGGTGGGCAGCGCACTGGTGGCGATGATTGAGAAATCGCAGCCAGCGGATGCGCCGAGTTCCATTGCACGATTTATTGAGGGTCTTCGCGCTCCGGCGCTGCAGGCCCGCTAGAGCTAAACGGTAGGAGCGCAAGGACACTCCGAAAAAAAGGAAAACGAAAACATGGGGGAAGGCATGGATATTGCAGAGTGGCGACTGAAGATCGACGAGATCGACCGTCAGATCGTTGCGCTCCTGAGCGAGCGCGCCGAAGCGGCAAAGGCCATTGGCAAGCTGAAGCGCACGACAGATTTGCCGGTCTATGAGCCGAATCGCGAACGCGTGATTTTCGATAACGTGCGCGCGGCGAATAAAGGACCGCTGCCCGACATTGAACTGACGCATGTCTACGAACGGATCATCGACGTAATGCGCGCGCTCCAGCGGGACGAACTGGCATCCGCCGGGGCAACAGGTAAAAAGAAATAACCAGCAGAGAAAAGAGAGAGCCATGATTGTTGCAATGCAGGAGAAGGCCACAGAAGAGCAGATTCAGACCGTCATTGAACGCATGGTCGCCATCGGCTTCAACGTCCACCGCACTACCGGCGCTGTGCAGACGATTCTTGCCGGCGTAGGCACACCGGGACAGTTCGACCACAAGGATTTCGAACTGCTCGCGGGAGTCTCCGAAGCCGTTCGCATTTCGTCGCCCTATAAGCTGGCGGGACGCGGCTTCCGACCCGAAGGCACGATCGTTCGCTTCCCTAACGGTGTTGAGGTGGGCGGGAATGAAGTGATTGTGATGGCGGGACCGTGCTCAGTCGAGAGCCGCGACCAGATTTTCACTTCGGCGCATCAGGTAAAGGCGGCGGGCGCAAAGTTTCTGCGAGGAGGGGCCTTCAAGCCGCGGAGTTCGCCGTACTCGTTCCAGGGCATGGGGCTGGAGGGGCTCAAGCTGCTTCGCGAAGTGGGCGAAGCTACGGGCCTGCTGATTATCAGCGAGGTCATGGAGATTTCTCAGATTGAGCTCATGCTGCCCTACGTGGATTGCTTCCAGGTGGGGGCGCGGAACATGCAGAATTTCAATCTGCTGCGCGAGCTTGGCAATGTGCGCAAGCCGGTGCTGCTGAAGCGCGGAATAGCGGCGACGATTGAAGAACTGCTGCTCTCGGCGGAATACATCTTGTCCGGCGGCAACTACGACGTGATTCTGTGCGAGCGCGGCATTCGGACCTACGAGACGTACACGCGCAACACCATGGATGTGTCGGCGATTCCAGTGATCAAGCACCTTTCGCATCTGCCGATTGTCGGCGATCCGTCGCACGGAACAGGCCGGCGCAATATGGTGGCACCGATGGCGCGGGCAACGGTCGCGGCAGGCGGCGATGGGCTGCTGATCGAAGTGCATCCCAATCCGGACAAGGCCGCGTCCGATGGCGCGCAGTCCCTCTTTCCAGAGCAGTTTTCGAAGCTCATGGATGAGCTGCGCATCATTGCTCCGGCGGTGGGACGCAGCGTGGGCGAGCCGGTGGCGGCCGCCGTCGCAGTCTAATGCCAATAGGACGGATCACCATTCTGGGCACGGGGCTCATCGGAGCCTCGCTGGGCCTCGCGCTGCGTTCGCACGGGTTCCAAGGCGAAATTATTGGCTGGGACCCGGACACGGAAGACCTTGCGATTGCGCTCAAGCGCGGGGCGATTGATTGCTCCACTGATGATGCGGTCGCGGCGGCGCGGACGAGTGATGTTGTGGTGCTTTGCGGGCCAGTTCTCACGATTCTGGACTGGATGGACCGGCTTGCTACGGTGCTGAAGCCGGGACAACTCGTAACCGATGTGGGCAGCGTGAAGAATGTGTTGGTGGAGAGCGCGAAGGGGCGCTTCAACCGGGAGGATGCCGCCGGATTTCTGGCGGGGCATCCGATGGCAGGCAAGGAAGTGAGCGGCGCGGCGAACGCGGATGGCAATCTGTTTGAGGGCGCGGCGTGGTTGTTCACGGAAACAACTGAGTCCCGCTCGATGCATGCGGCCTCGCGGGCGCTGGCGGATGAATGGCGCGAATTGTCCGCGAAGCTGGGCTGCCGGGTGCTGGATCTTGAACCCGAGAGGCACGATGTTTTGTGCGCGTGGGTGAGCCATCTGCCGCAGTTTGTCTCGACTGCGTTGAGCGCGCTCTTGCAGGATGAGTTAGCGACGAAGGATGAGGTTCTGCCGATTGGTGGGCGCGCCTTGCGCGAGATGACGCGGCTCGGGGCCAGTCCTTATTCGATGTGGCGCGATGTGGCTCATACCAACACTGAGGCTATCGCGGCTTCGCTATGGGCGATGGAGCAGCAGTTGGCTCATCTGCGAGAAAACCTGAAGACTCCTGAGCTGCGCGAGGAGTTCGAGCGCGCAAATCGCTTCCGGCCGGCGATTGGCGGAACAGCGACGAAGAGGTAGCGGCTCCGTTGGCTGGCGCTACCACCGCACGCCGGGGTAGAGGCTGGGTAGGCGGTCCACGTGGAACTGGTCGGCGTTGGGGGTGGTGGCCTGCCAGACGATGTTGGTTCCAGATGGGTCGAATTCCTGCACGATGGCTCCGGTGAGCGGAGCGCAGAAGTCCACCTGCATGTCGCCGTTGGCGAGTTGTTCGGCGTTGCCTCCAAAGAAGCTGAAGTCGCTGGGACCCGGTTCGTAGTGATGGATGAGAGTTGCGGTCATATTCGACTCATCGATCTGGAAGACGGGAAATGTTGAGTAGCAGTTGGGGCTGGTAGGCCCGTGCGGTTTGCAGGTGACCTGACCGGTAGGCGCGGGGAAGATGCGGTCGTTGCCGTTATCCATGAGTCCCAGCTTGAAGACGCCGGTACTGTTGGGCGAGAAGAAGCCCATGCCGTGCTGGGCGTAGAACCAGTCCTGCGGGTCGGTACCCCCTTCGAGCTTGAAGTCACCGCCTTCGCCAAGGTGCCAGATGACGTTGCCGGAGCCCGTGCCGTCCTGGAAGTCGATCTTGATGATCCAGTTCTGGTGGCGCATGGAGAGCAACAGATTGTGGTCGTCAGGCGAATAGAGCATGTAGTTGGAGTGGGTCCAGTCGGGGAAGGCCATGGGCCGGCGGTTTATGTCGAGGTGGTTGAAGGAGTTCCAGACCCAGTCGGGGGTGGAGTTCTGGTCGACGTCGACGAGGACATCGCCGAGCACGCCGGTGGGGTATCCGGCCAGGGGCTTGACGAGGGCGGCCATGAGCACCCAGTGCCCGTTGGGCAGGGCGAGGACGTTGTGGTGGAAGCTCTTGAGCGAGAGATTGCCGATTTCGCCGTACAAAGTGGAGTTAGCGGCGAGGCTCTGGTTGAGCTGGTCCATGGTGATTTGGCGGATGGTGTTGCCGGCAAGGTCGATTTCACGGACGAGATTGATGGTTCCAGGGGCGCCGTTGGCGGCGGACTGCGTGAGTGACGAGAGGTAGGAGATGAGCAGGAGCAGGTGTCCGTTGGGCAAGAGCTGGATGCCCTGAATAGTGTCGAGGATGGAACCCTGGCCGGGATAGGTCCAGATGACGTTGCCGCTGAGGTCGGTGGCGAAAACCGGCGCGGATTCGGTAGGGATGAGCGTGTTCCACATTTCGATGCCGGGCTGTGGGTTGGAATTGGTGGTGACCTTCACAGGCGAGGTTACGGGCGGAGTGCCGGTGCCGAAAGTGTGGTCGATGTCGGAGAGGGTGGCTCCGTCGTTGAGGACGACCTGGGCCTGCATGTGGTAACGGTTCTGACCCAACATTCCGGCGACGAGAGCATTGATCTGGCCTCCGTTGGCGGAAGGCGTGGGGAAGCTCCAGGTATTAAGCCCGTAGCTGGTGGTTTTGCCGAAGTCGACGGTGATGGCTCCGGGTGCGGGCAGATAGATGGAGTACTCGGCGACCTGAGGGTTCTGGGTGGGGACGACGATGCCGGGATTAATAACGGATGTGACGGCAGTTGCGAAATTCTGCTGCGGCGAAGCGCTGAGCGCCGCGGTGACGGTGACGTTTTCGCTAAGCGGGATCGATGACGGGGCGGTGTAGTTGCCAGAGGAGTCCACGGTGCCGGTGGTGGCGTTGCCTCCTGCGACGTTGTTAACGAGCCACTCGACGGATCCGGTGCCGTTGACATTGGCGGTGAACTGGACGGTTCCGCCTGGCAGGACAGCGGCGTATCTGGGGCTGATGGTTACGGAGCCGCTCTGCGATGCGACGGGAGGGGGCTGCGTGGGCGGTGAACTGGAGGTATCGGCGCCCTTACCGATGGTGAATCCGCAGCCGGCGACCAAAAGCAGAGGCAGGCAGAGCCCAGAAAGGATGGTGGCGGCGAGTTTCCGGGCAGGCGGGTTGGGTCGGGAGAGGCGCATTGCAGAAAGCATCGTCGTTCAACATTCTAGTGGAGCAGGCAACGAGTCCGCGGGATTTGCTAAACTCATCCGTCATGCCCTACGAGAACATTCTGGTTGAGATTTCAGGCAGCGTTGCTGTTCTGACGCTGAATCGGCCCAAGGTGCTGAATGCGCTGAATGCGGCACTGCTTGGGGAGTTGGACGCGGCGTTGGACGCTTTGGCAGCGGATGACGCGGTGCGGGCGGTGATTTTGACGGGCGCAGGCCCGAAGGCCTTTGCGGCCGGCGCGGACATTCAGGAGCTTGCGGCGCTGTCTGTAGTGGAGGGCCAGGCGTTGGCGGCTCGCGGGCAGCGGATATTCGGGAAAATGGAGAGCCTGGGGAAGCCCATAATTGCGGCAATCAATGGGTTTGCCCTCGGCGGCGGCTGTGAGCTGGCGATGGCGGCTTCGATGCGGATTGCGAGTGAGGCGGCGAAGCTGGGCCAGCCGGAGGTGAAGCTGGGGCTGATTCCTGGCTACGGTGGAACGCAACGGCTGCCGCGGCTGGTGGGCAAGGGGGCGGCGCTGAAGTTGTTGTTAACGGGCGAGATCATTCCGGCGGCGGAGGCTATGTGGGCCGGGTTGGTGGATGAAGTGGTTCCGGCAGCGGAGCTGATGACGCGCGCGCGGACTCTGGCGGAGACGATGGCGGCGATGGCTCCGATTGCGGTGCGGCAGTGCCTGGCGGCTGTTCATGCGGGATATGACCTGCCACTGGATGAGGCGCTGGCACACGAGGCGGCGCTGTTCGGGATTTGCTGCGGTACGGCGGACAAAGCCGAGGGGACGAAGGCGTTTCTGGAGAAAAGAAAGGCGAAGTGGACTGGAAAGTAGGGCGGGGCTAGGGAAAGCTGAACAATAGCTTCTCTGGCTGATATCCTGTACTAGCCCCCGTAATGAACCGCACCTCCCTCGTTTCCGCTACTCTCTTGCTGGCCGCTCTGGTTGCAGGCTGCAGCCGCCAAACTGACAATACCGTGAAAGCAAGTCCTCAGCAGGTTCAGGCGGCGCGGCAGCAGCAGGCGTCTGACCGCGAGCTTCTGGATGAGATACCGCCGCCGGCAAAGAGCCGGTATATGGCGATCCGCCAGAAGGGGGCTTGGGACAATCCTTTTCTTACTGTTTCCAGCAAGACGGTTTCGTTGCGGGTGATGAATCCACCGCCGCCGCACACGGGGTCGATGACGGGGAGCTTTCTGCAGCCGGTAAGCGCGCGCAGGAACAGGCTGGAGTTGCGGCTGTCAGACTTGCCTGAAGCGCTGGCTTCGATTCCGCAGGACCGCTGGCCTTATGGACGCGTGATTGCGGTTGAGGAGGATCCACACGAGGGGCGTGCTAACCGCGTGCAGGTGCGCCGCAATGTGGAAACCACGCTGCAGATGCTGAACAACCTGGGCGTTGTGGCGTATGAGTGGCCGGGAGCGCGGTAAGAATCCAGGAATTTAGCGCTGGAAACACAAACGCGGAGCGATGCGCTTCGCGTTTGTGCTTCGCTGAGATGAGCTACTCGGCTGCTGCTGCTTCGCCCTTGACGGTTACCGACACGTGGGCGGTGACGTCGCGGTGAAGCTTGACCGAGATGTGGAACTCGCCGACCTGCTTTAGGGGCTCGTCCAGAAGCACCTTGCGGCGGTCGATGTTGAAGCCCTTGGCTTCGAGCTGCTGGGCAATGTCGGCTGAGGTGACGGAGCCGAAGAGGTGGTCGTTTTCGCCCACCTTGCGTTCGAAGACGAGCGCAACGCTGTTGAGCTGGCCGACGAGAACTTCAGCCTCGGCCTTCTCCTTGGCGGACTTGCGGCCGGCGGATGCCTTCATCTGCTCGATGACGGCTTTGTTGGCGGCAGTGGCCTGCAGCGCGAGCTTCTTGGGCAACAGGTAGTTGCGGCCGTAGCCGTCGGCCACCTTCACGACGTCGCCGCGATGGCCGAGATTGCTGATGTCTTCCTTCAAAATGACTTCCATTTGAATCTCCAGTTGCGCCGGCGCGGCATGGGCCGGAAGCGGGCGCGGTTTTCGTGAGCGGGCCGGTGCTGCCGGGATCCGCTGCAGTCAGTTAGTAGCGCGCCGCGAACGGCAGCAGGGCGATGTTGCGGGCCTGCTTAATGGCGCGGGTGAGGCGGCGCTGGTGTGTGGTGCAGACTCCGGTGAGGCGGCGGGGCACAATTTTGCCGCGCTCGGCCACGAAGCCCTGCAGCAGACGGACGTCGCGATAGGGGATGGCGTCAATCTTTTCGGTGCAGAACTTGCAGACCTTCTTGCGACGGAAGAACTTGCGTCCGCCGGGACCTCCAGGGCCGCCGGGACCGCCGGAGCGGGGACCGCGAGGACCGGATGAGGAAGGCGCTCCACCTTCGGAAGAGCGTTGGGATGTTGTTTCGTCAGCCATGATGATTTCCTTTTTCCTTTTCGCCTGGCCGTGGGGCAAATCCGCACGGTGCGAGGCTTAAATTTCTGTTAGGCGCTTGCGGCCTCGGTTGCGTGCTCGGCTTCAGCGGAGGCGGCAGGGGCAGCGGCAGGAGAAGGGATCTCTTCGTGCTGCGCGCTGACCTTCTTGCGCGTGGCGCGAATGGCCTTGATCTTGTCGATGCGCTTCTGCTCTTCGTCCATGCGTACGGTGATGAACTTGATCACGGGCTCGGAGACGCGCAGGCGGCGCTCCAGCTCAGCGACCAATTTGCCGTCGGCGTCGATGGTGAGCAACACGTAGTTGCCGTCGTTAAACTTGCGGACGGTGTAGGCGAGCCTGCGACGACCGAGCTTTTCGGTCGAGCGCACGTTGCCCCCGCCGCTGGTCACCGTGTGTTCGAACCCGGCGATCAGCTTGTCCACATCTGCGTCCTCCGCATCGGGACGGACGATAAACATTACTTCGTAAAAACGCTCCATGCTCTGCTTCTCTTTTCTTCGGGCGCGGCGGCGGTTTACAGTCGCGCTCGGAATTCTCTTTCTACTGCTCTGCCGGACCGTTGTCCCGGCGGTTGAACTCATTCATCGCGACGCCGATTCCCTTTGCCGCGACCACTTCCACTGCCTTTGCCACGCGGTCGAGAACTTCGTCCAACGTGGCCAAATCCCCTTTGCGCAGCGGCGTCAGCAGGTAGTCCTTGCCCCGCCGGAATGCGCTGGCCGCGTCGCTGTCGGAGCCGACTCCGATGCGGATACGCGCCCAATCTTCTGACTGGAGCGAGCCGGTAATGGACCTCGCTCCATTGTGGCCCGCCGGGCTGCCGCGCTCCCTTACGCGCATAGAGCCGAGCGGCAGGTCCAGTTCGTCGTACAACACCAGCAAATCGCGGCGAGGATCAATATCAAACTCCTCAACAAGCGCCGCGACGGATCGACCGCTGAGGTTCATGAAGGTTTCCGGCTTGGCCAGAATGACTTCACGTCCGGCGATCTCGACCTTTGCCGTCAGCGCGCCGCAGCGGCGGTTGGCCACTGCAACGTGATGATCGTCGGCAATGCGGTCCACCGCGAGAAAGCCCGCGTTATGCGGAGTGAACTGGTACTCGATGCCCGGATTCCCGAGTCCGACGACCAGTAGAGCTTTCTGCGCGGCGTCCAATGCTTACTTCTTCGCGCCCTTCTCGGGAGCGGGAGCGGCTTCCGCTGTTTCCTGCTTGCCCTTCTTTGCAACTTCCGGCTCGGCCGGAGCGGCAGCTTCGGCGGCAACAGCCTCCGGGGTTGGCGCAACTTCTTCCTTAACCGCGGTCACGTGGGCCACGGTTGAGTCCTCGTCCTTGAGGAACTTGATTTTCTCGGAGTGCGGCAGGTCGGCCACGCGCAGCACATCGCCGAAGGACATTTCGGTGACATCGACGTCGATATGACCGGGGATGTCGCCCGGGAGGCACTCGATTTCAATTTCGCGCAGAACCTGGTCCATAATGCCACCCTGGTTCTTGACGCCGTTTGCGATGCCGATGAGCTGAATCGGGACTTCGACGCGGATGACTTTGTCGAGCGCGATGCGCTTGAGGTCGATGTGGAGCAGCGAGCCTTTGATGGGCTCGTACTGCCAGTCGACGATCATGGCCTTGGTTTTTGCGGTCGATCCGTTGATCTCAAGATCAAAGATCGAGTTATGTCCGGCATCCGAATGCAGAATCTTCATGATCTGCTTGGGATCGACTTCGATGGCGACGGACGGCTGCGCCGCTCCGTAAACGACGGCTGGAATTCTACCGTTGGCGCGAACGCGACGGGCCGCATTCTTGTTGAACCTACCCTCGCGGGGCGTTGCTGATACAACTTCCTGACTGATCATTGTCCTTTTTCCTTCGGGCATGGAAGGCAGCTTCCAGCTATTAGCCGCTAGCTTCTAGCTTGTTCTGCCTTTGCCACTCCCTTTTCCCGGGCTCGACTGTATGAATCGAACCCATGATTTCAATTTTTGAAAATCCAGCTAGCAGCCAGAAGCTAATAGCCGGAAACTGCCTCTAGTTGAACAGCGAACTTACGCTGGTCTCCATGTGGATGCTCTCTATGGTGGCGGCCAACAGGCCGGCCACGGAGCGCACCTTGATCTTTGCTACTTTCTGCGCCTCTTCCTGCAGCGGAATCGAGTCCGTGACGACTAGTTCCTCCAGCCGGGAGTTCGAGATGCGATCGATCGCCGGGCCGGAAAGCACAGCGTGCGAAGCACACGCATACACCTTTGTCGCGCCCTGCTCGAGCAGCGCGTCCGCGGTTTTTACGAGCGTGCCAGCGGTGTCCACGATGTCGTCGATGATGAGGCAGGTCTGCCCCTCCACATCGCCGATGACGTGCATCACTTCCGCCACGTTCATCTCCGTCCGGCGCTTGTCAACTATCGCCAGCGGAGCGCCCATTTTGGTTGCGAAAAAGCGCGCGCGTTCCACGCCTCCCGCGTCGGGTGAAACCACCGTCAGGTTGGGCAGGTTCAGATCGCGGAAGTAGCTGACCATGACCGGACTGGCGAACATGTGGTCCACCGGAATATTGAAGAAGCCCTGAATTTGGGCGGCGTGCAGGTCCATAAAAAGTGCGCGGTGGGCGCCGGCCGTGGTGATAAGGTCGGCGACGAGCTTGGAAGAGATGGCGACGCGCGGGCGGTCCTTGCGGTCTTGCCGGGCATAGCCGTAGTACGGAACCACAACGGTGATTCGGCCAGCGGATGCGCGTTTGAGGGCGTCTACCATGATGAGCAACTCGACCAGGTGCTGGTCCACCGGATTGCAGGTGGGCTGCACCACGAAGACATCAGCGCCGCGAACATTCTCAAGCAGCTGGAAGTAGACTTCGCCGTCAGCAAAACGCTGCATGCGGGTCTCGCCGAGCGCCACACCGATGTGCTTGCAGATTTCCGTCGCAAGCGGTCGGTTGGCCGAGCCCGAGAATATCTTGAAGCGCTTGTCTTCGCCGTACTGGCGTCCCCGCTTTCTTTCCTGCGAGGGCTTGCCATCAGAACTTTTTGTCGTGTCGGGCATTGCTTCCAAAACCGTTTCGCTTTTCACAAGATCCTCCCGGGCTGGTTGGCCCTGATGCTCCTGCCTTTCGTTTTCCGGCGCAGCTTCCGCCGGGGCTTCTCTCCGGCGGGTTACACCGGATTGCGTACTCAAACCTGGCTGGGCGACTAGGATTCGAACCTAGACAAAGTGCTCCAAAGGCACTTGACCTACCATTAGTCGATCGCCCAGTAAAACAACAATGGCCAACAGCCATTAGCCGACAGCCGATAGCCTACGCCAGTATTCTTCGCGCTGCAGTAATTCCGTGCGCATAGATCTGACGCCGATCTTTGCCAGCCGCTCTTCCGCCGCATCCGCCGCAGCCTCCGTTACATAGAGGCCGAACAGGGCAGACCCGGAACCGGACAAGGCCGCATAAATGGCCGCATTCTCCGGGTCGTATCCTGCCGTGTCAGGGGCCGCGAGTGCGCGCTTGATTATTCCGAACAGGGGATTCTGAGGAAAGACGACCTCTTCGAAGTCGTTCTCAATCCCGGTTCGGACAAGCGCGAGAAGCGGATTCTCCACGGCGAACAAGTCCGCCGCAGTTTTCTCGGCAAGGTCTGCGCCCAAGGCGAAGACACCGGAGGAGTGCGGCTCGCAAAATGCGGACGCGAGTGACCGACTCAACATATTTAGTCTACGGGACGGGGAGGCATGGGTCAATTGCGCGGCCGAGGGCGGAGCGGCTGTGGGTGCAACATTCCAGGATGCATACGGCGCGCGCATATCGCGTTCGGGAATCGTCCCGTGCGGGGCGTCCTGGTGCGGGGCAATCTCGTAGCGGGCGTCCCAGTCGCGAAAGGCCTGGGGCGTAGAAACGCCGATCTCGGGGAGTGCGACGACGCACGGAGTGGCAGGGAGATCGGGCATGGGGTACACCTCCTCCCCGCGGCCCAGGCCCAGAACGGCTCCTCCGATGAGGAAGAGCGGCACATCGGAGCCGACCAAGGCGGCGATTCGCAGGCGCTCCGGCGGAGTGGGGGGGGTGATGCCGGAAGCGCGGAGTTCCTGATCAAGCGCAAGCAGCGCGGCGGCAGCGTTGGCGGAACCCGCGCCCATCCCGCCCTGGACCGGAAGGCGTTTTTCAATGTGGATAGAAACTTCGGCGGTGGCGGGGATGGATTCCAGCGCGAGGCGGACGGCTTTGAAGGCGGTGTTGCGATCGTCGCAGGGGACGCGCGGGATGTTGCAGGTGAGCGAGATGCGGGTTGCAGTTGCGGGCCGCGCCGATACCGTGACCAGATCGTGCGCGGCGAGCGTCTGGTAGAGGGTCGTAAGCCCGTGGAAGCCATCCGCACGAACCGGCCCGATAGCCAGACCGAGATTGATTTTCGAAAACGAGCGGATGGTGGTGGGCATAGATGAAGTGATTGTATCGAGTTGCAGCTACGGCCAAAAACACCTGCGATACTGGGTCCGTGTTTCGCATTGTGAGACCAAGCGAGCGGGACAGGGAAAAGCTGATTGAGGCTGCCCGTGACGCTCAACCTGCCAGCCCCGGCCTGCTGACATTGGCGAATGGGGTAGTCGGGCCGCTGCCGCGCGGTTTTGCGCATGATTTCTGCCGAGTGAAAATTGGCGTGGGAGGACGTGCGTGTGAGGCCGCGCGTGAAGCACTACAGAGATGGCAACAATTCGATCTTGGATGGGTGCGGATTGCGAACCCGACTCCAAGAATGATTGCAGGCGAATTGGTGGCTGTGGAGGCGTGCACTGCGGGGCTCTGGTCGATCAATTTCAGCCGTGTAGTGGACGTGGTGGATAGCGCGACGCGGTTCGGCTTTTTGTATGCGACAACGGCGTTACATATCGAAGAAGGACAGGAACGATTCCTGGTGGAATTTGATCCAGAGAGGGGGACGGTGCATTACGTGATCGATGCGGTATCCCGGCCGAGGCACGTGCTTGCGCGGGTAGGTTATCCGGTTTCAAGGGCGATGCAACATCGGTTCCAGAGAGATTCAATTGCGAGGATGAGAGGTTTTAGTGTGCGCAGTTAAGGCGTAATTCGGCGTAACCT